>NZ_VILA01000018.1:0-48676 GCF_009712025.1 Dolichospermum sp. UHCC 0406 | reverse complement strand
AGTGCGGAGAGGATAACCGCTGAAAGCATCTAAGTGGGAAGCCCACCTCAAGATGAGTACTCTCACTACAATTTGTAGGTAAGGTCACGGGCAGAACACCCGTTAATAGGCTCTAAGTGGAAGTGCAGTAATGTATGAAGCTGAGGGGTACTAATAGACCGAGGGCTTGACCTCTATTCAATTAAAAATTGATAATTAAAAATTAAAAATGAAGGTTTTTGGTGGTTAATTATCACTGTTGATTCTCGTTCTTTTTGCAGTCTTCAGGGTTGTGAATACCCTAAGTTAAAAATCGGTAATTAATTTTTAATTCTGAATTTTTAATTTTTAATTGTTTCCTGGTGTCTATGGCGCGGTGGAACCACACTGATCCCTTCCCGAACTCAGAGGTGAAACGCTGCTGCGGCGACGATAGTTGAGGGGTAGCCCTCCGTGAAAATAGCTCGATGCCAGGTTTATTATTTAACAACAATGCCCCTTCTATTCATTTAGAGGGGGTTTTGTTTTTTGTACAAACAGAAATTGATAAGCCTTTGTGTAGCTTGATTTTAATAATATAACCCACATTCCGCACTTCAAAAAGTAGCACAGGTAAACTACATTGACGGTCAAGTAAAATTTATGATTTTAACAATTAGGTATACTAAAAACGGTTAAGAATTAGACTTTAGGGACAAAAATAAGTATTATAAACAAATAATCAATAAACTGTAATTAAGAGATAAAGTCTGATGTTATCATGAACCAGATGTTGAAAAGACCATTGCTGGTCAAAAAAACCGAAATTGGGGGGCTAATTCGGGAATTTCACCTGGTCACTGGACTTACCCAGGAACAGTTTGGGGCTTATCTATGCGTGACCTATGCCACTATTAACCGTTGGGAAAATGTCCTGAAAGCTTAACTAAGTAGGTGAACAGAAAAATTTAAAGGTATATAACGGTATGTAAAGTTGTCTCAATGCGAGATTCTGATTAAGTTTCAGCCATTTTACAAAACGCAATACCCCTCATTTTTATTTTGTTTACCTACTTATAGCAATCCTAAATGATTCCTGAAAAATAGTAAGTAGTGAAGGGTGGGCGATGCCCATCGTAGCCGAGTTTTGCTGGGCAATACCTACCTTACGTATAGTTACAAAAATCAAGTAGGAATCCTATCGGTTCATTAATATTACTAAAAAAAGCTAAGACTACAAGAAAAATGATAACAAACACACCCACCACCACCATTGTTTTTGTTAATGCTCAGGTTGCTAACTATCAAAATCTGCTCAAACAAGTTCAGCCCGATACAGAATTTTTGCTCATCAACGCAGACCAAGACGGAATAGAGCAAATCACCAATACTCTTAAGAATCGACAAAATATTACTAGCGTGCAAATTATCTCTCATGGTGGTGAGGGAGAAATTCAACTGGGAAGAACTCGGCTAAACCGCGACAGTATCCAAGCCTATCGTGAGCAATTAGAACAATGGCGTAAGGCATTAACAGCAGAAGCAGATATTTTACTGTTTGGCTGTAGTGTCGGTTTTGGTCAGGGTCAGGAGTTTTTAAGGGATTTAAGTATATTCACAGGAGCAGATGTTGCCGCCTCCGTAGATATTACAGGTAATGCACTGTTAGGCGGAGATTGGGATTTAGAATTTGCCACTGGAAATATTGAATCTGGGATTGCTATTTCCTCGGAAGGACAACAAGCTTATGCAGGTATTTTGCCTCTGATAGTAGAGTATTTTATTGGTAATAACACCAAAGAGGGAAACGGAGTTGAAAGAACAGAAGTAAAACAATGGTCTGCAAGAAGTACCACCAGCAATAGCGCAGGTTTGATTCGTGAAGATTGGGGAACGGGATCACCACCAAACTCCAACGTAAACCAAGATAATTTTATTGTCCGCTGGACAGGATATGTGTATGCTTCCAGCACGGGAGATTATAAATTTTACGAAAATTCTGATGATGGCGTTCGTCTCTGGGTCAACAATAGGCGGCTTATTCAGGAATGGAATAAAAGTGGGTTAGATAAGGAAAATTCAGCTTCTATCTATTTAGAAGGGGGAAAATGGTATGCCATCCAAATGGATTATTTTGATTGGGATGCTAGTGCTGCTGTAAATTTACAATGGCAACCACCAGGAAGTAGTAAAGCCTATATTCCTAATAATTACTTAATTCCCCTAGCGAGTAGTACCGCTACTGGTCCAAATGATTTAGGGTATGGGTTAAAAGGGGAATATTTTAATAACCGCGACTTGTCTGGTGATCCAGTTTATACACAAGTTGATTCTGCTATTAATTTTGATTGGGGTGATGGTAGCCCCAACAATAAAGTTAACAGTAATAACTTTAGCGTGCGTTGGACAGGTAGTATTGTCATTCCAGAAACTGGAAGTTATGTATTTTCTGCAGAGACTGATGATGGAGTCAGGCTGCGGATTAATAACTCTTCAAATTACGATATTGACCGTTGGTCAGATGGATCTAGATCCCAAGACGGTGGATACATTAGGACGTTCTCAAAAGGAAACGTAGTTCCAATTACTTTGGAATATTTTGAAAATAGTGGCGGTGCCAAAGCCAAATTACTCTGGCAAGCTTGGACAAACGATAACAAAACTAATGAAATTATTTCCAAAAGTTTTATTCCAACAACCAGTCTAATTCCTTACACTGATAGACCTAACATATACATTTCGTTTTTTACAGGAGCTTCTGAACAAGATGGAGATGGAAAAGCACAATTTAAAATTGGCACATCATCAACTATCCCAGCAGGTGGAATTAATGTTTTTTATAGACTACTTCCTCTTAACGGTGCATCAACTGATGATTTCTCAGATCCCAATCTTGGACAATTAACCTTAACTCCGACTGAGAAAGAGAAAGTTATTACCATCAATATTGCGGATGATGATATAGCTGAATCAAACGAAAACCTCCGCATAGAAATTATTCCAGGAGTACAATATCAAAGCGGCTATAGTCTTGATGTTCCAATTATAGATGATGAACCAATTATTGGCATTGAAAACCTCACAAATGGGTCAGAAGACAGAGGCAAGAATGCCGAATTTAAACTTATTTTTGACCGACAAAGACCAAAGGAGTTGATTATCTCAATTCCCAATATCGCAAAGTTTCCTTTAAACCCGATACCCAACAAAATGGGATTATCATCCCCCAAATTGAAGAGTTAAAGATTCCCGGTAATACAGTAGTTGACCAAAATAAAATTAGAATTTACTTTATGGCATTACCAGATGCCATTAAAGAAAACGCGGAAAATTTAAGAATAGACATTCAACCCTATTATTTTGATCTGGATGTCACTAATAATAAAGATATTTCCAATTTCCGGTTAAAACAAAATGGTCAGATTGTTAACAACATTACTGCCGATATCACTATAGAAGATAGTGGTCTTTATCAATCGCAAGTATTCATTGTTGACCAAAATGACCAATTAGTTAACACGAATAATCCCTTGGTAATCAGGGATGGCAAATCAGTTTTTAAAGTAAAATTGGGCAGTCAACCTACTAAAGATGTTACTGTTCAATTCAATCAACCCACTTCTGGGAATTTAGATTATAATCAGATTCAATTTCAATATCAAGCTTCCAAAGGCTCCTCATTAATTTCAGGAAGTAGGAGTTTAACGGAAGGTTCAACAGGTACAATTGAACCTAATGATACATCAGAAAAAGCTATTGCGATTACAACAACGGCGTTCACTTTTGATGGTGAAATTAGTAGCGATTATTCCAAAACTGATGTTGATTTATTTAAAATTGCCCTCAGAAAAGGTGATACAATTAGCATTCGTGTAGATGCTAGGTCTACGAATCCCATAATATCTAATTTAGATTCTAGATTAAAACTTTTTAATTCCCAAGGTGTAATTGTCACTGAAAAAGATGATGATCCTGGCAGATCAACCGATCCCTCAATTGAATATACAATTACATCTGACGATACTTACTACATTGGTGTCGCTTATTATAGTGTAGATTACGGTTTAACCAGAATAAATAATAGCAGCCAAAATTCTGGTAAATATAAGCTGTCAGTCAATGTTATACCTAATTCAAATGCACCAGATCCAAATTCACCAATTGTTAATCCTTGGGATCAGTGGCAAACGATTACACTCAATGGTGTTAATTCCGACTTTAATCTGACAGCAAGTGTTAGCAGTACAGATGGTAATTATACTAAATTGAACATTTCTGTTCCTGTTACTACGCAGATACCTTTACAAAACAAGGTAACGGAGGGAGCGCAACTTCAAGATTTAGGTACACCTAGATTGAGTTTGTTGGCTGATAGCAGTATTACTGAAAATAGTGATAAACCTGGTCAATTTAGACTACAACTAAGTCATGCTGCCAAAGAAGATTTAACAGTTAGCTATACTGTCAGTGGGACTGCAACTTTAGGCAGTGACTATACAGGGAATTTAAGTACAGTTAATACCAGACCAGCTAATGGACAAATTTCCGCTTCCAGTTCCAGTTTGGTTTCTCCGGTAGGTGAAGAAAAAGAAAAAGCCTTTGATAACAATACCAATACCAAATGGCTGATTTCTGCTAAATCTGCATGGATTCAATATCAATTACCAAATAATAATGCAGCTATTTTTAATAGCTACATCATTACCTCAGCGAATGATTTACCTAGTAGAGATCCACAAAGTTGGGAACTATTAGGTTCAACCGATGGTATCACCTTTGAAAAAATAGACCAACAATCAGGAATTAAATTTACTAACCGCTTTGAAACTAAAACTTTTGCAATCAACAACACTAAGGCTTATCAATATTATCGCCTGAATATTACCAGCAATAATGGAGCCAACGAACTACAATTAGCGGAATTTAATCTCTATCACAGAATTATCATTCCCAAAGGTGAAACTGTTGCTATATTACCTATTTTTCCAGTTAGTGACTCTATTAAAGAACAAAAGGAAAATCTTACTATTTCCTTAAATTCTGGTAACGGCTACACAATTGATAGCAATAATCAAAGCAAAGCCCTGCAAATCATTGATAGCAATATTGCTGGATTAGAAATAGCTAATGTCAGCTTTAATTTACAGAACTTAAACGCACAAGGTCAACCTACCCCCATTATTGCCTCTAGTTTCCGTCCTTTGCAAACATCTGAAAACGGAGATGGAGAAAGTTTTGCCATTCGTTTGCAAAGTAAACCCAGTAGCGATGTAACTGTTAGTTTTACAGGTTTAAATACAACCGAAGGTGAATTAAAACTTTATCAAGGTGGAACTATATCTCCAATTGTGTTCACACCTGATAATTGGGATCAATATCAAATAATTACTGTTGTTGGTAAGGCTGATACTTTAGTTGATAGTAATATCACTTATCAGATTCAAGCAACACCAAGCAGCGCAGATTCTAACTACAACAACACTAACTTACAACAAAATATTACTGTTACCAATCAAAACATTGACAGTAATACTGCTATTAATTCATCAGATATAACTCGTCCTGATCCAACTTTACCAGTAGCAAAATTCTCAGGAAACAATGCTACTATTGCTGAAGAAGGCGGTTCACAAAAAGTACAAATTACACTCGATAGACCAGCACCTCAAGGTGGTTTGACAGTCTCCTTCTCTGTAGATGGTAGCACTGCAACCTTGAACCAAGATTTCATAGTTAACACTAATATCTTCCAGTCACAAACTGGCACTGCAAATCCCTTCGATCAGATTGATATTGGCAACTTTAGCACTCCCAGCTTTGCCGACTTGGATAAAGATGGCGATTTGGATCTTGCCTTGGGTAATGCTGATCGTACTGTGAAGTTTTATGAGAATATTGGTTCTCCGGGACTTCCTTTCTTCATTGAACAAACAGGAAGCAAAAACCCCTTCAACAGCATTGATATCGGCAATAACGGCACTCCAACCTTTGCTGATTTGGATAAAGATGGGGATTTAGATATCATTATTGGCAATAGTGCAGGTAAGATATCCTACTACGAAAATATTACTGATAGTACAGGAATCAAATTTGGACTACGCACCAGTACAAATAATCCTTTTGACGGTATTGATGTAGGTGATAATAGCACTCCCAACTTTGCTGATTTGGATAAAGATGGTGACTTAGATGCAGTTATTGGTGCAGCCGATGGCACAATCAAATACTACAAAAACACGGGTACACCAAAACAACCCACTTTCTCAGCCCAAACAGGCACTAGCAACCCCTTCAATAATATTGATATCGGTGACAACAGCAATCCCAATATTATAGATGCCGATAACGATGGCGACCTTGACCTATTTGTAGGACGCAAAGATGGTACTATCTCTTTCTATCGCAACACAGGTAATGCCACCACACCTGCTTTTACCTTAGATAATGCCAACTCGCCCAGCAACACTTGGAAAGTACAAGCTAACAGTGCGCCTGTTTTTGCTGATGTTAATAGTGATGGTGATTTAGATGCGGTAATTGGTGCAGCTGATGGCAAACTACAATATCAAGAACAAGTTATTATCATTCCTGAAGGACAAACCACCGCCGAAATTACCATTAACTCTTTTGGCGATCAAATCAAAGAAAGCAACGAAACTATCAACATCAGATTAAATCAAAGACAAGGTTATCGAGTTGATACCGAGCAACCAGAGAATGTCCAGAAAACTATTACTATTCAGGATAATGAAAAAGCTGGTATTTTGTTGAAAAATGCCCAAGGGCAACCTATCAGCAGTTTACAATTCTCAACCCAGGAAAACAGTAATACTCCTCTTACCTTTACCGCTCAACTGACCAGCAAACCGACAGATAAGGTTCAATTATACTTTTTTAGCAGCAACCCCGGTGAAGGAATATTAACAACAACACGCAATACAACTACCATCACCGACTCAGAAATTGTCCTGAATTTCACACCAGATAATTGGAATCAACCCCAAAGCTTCTCGGTTGTTCCTCAAAATGATAGCGTTGCTGATGGGCAAGTTCGTTATGCAATTACTAATCGTGTCCGCAGCCAAGATCCCACTTACAATGACACCAATGATTATCAAGTTAGTTTAGGAATTACTGACAGATTAATTGAACTAGGGAAAGCGAACAATCAACTTTCTGTTTCCGATCCCAATTCTCCAACAACTGAACAAAAAGAGAAAGCTTTTGACAACGATTCTGCTACTAAATGGTTAATTTTTAACAAGCAAGGTTGGCTGCAAGCTAAATTTTTAGATAGTGCAGCAGTTGTTAATAGTTACTCCCTAACTTCAGCTAACGATTTTCCACAGCGAGATCCCATCAATTGGGAATTACTTGGCTCAAACGATGGCGAAAACTTTGAAGTTCTAGATCGGCAGTCTGGAGTTAAATTTAATAATCGCTTTGAAACTCAAACCTTTACCTTTGATAACGGTAAATCCTACAGTTACTATCGGCTGAATATTCTAGCTAATGGCGGTGCAAATGAACTTCAATTAGCGGAATTTAATCTTTACGTTAAAGATCAATTAGTCATCGCTAACAATGATGATAACGACACACAAGGATTCACAGTTACGCCCCTATCGAGTACAACAGAAGGCGCAGGAGACGCTTTTAGTATTAAGCTGAATAGTCAACCTGTAGGTAAAGTTGTAGTCACGATGACTCCTGGTAATGAAGAATTTTACTTCTTAGGTAAAAACCCAGGGGATACTCACAGCATCACCTTCGATCCACAAAACTGGAATACACCGCAAACAATTCAAATTACTGCGGTTGATGATAACAAAGTAGAATATCTGCAAAAGAGTTTAATCGCATTCCAAGTCAGTGGTGAAGATCCAAAATATAACAGCCTAAGCACCACTGTTAACTCCTTCTTGCAATTCGATGGCATTGATGACTACATTAAAGTAGATCGAGAATCGGATTTTGATTTCACAGATGTTATCACTGTTGAAGCCTGGATCAAAGTTGATCAGTTCAACAAAAACTGGCAATCTATTGTTACTAAAGGTGATAGTAGTTGGCGGTTAGCTCGCAACAACAATACCAATAGTTTAGAATTTGCGATTGGTGGTGGGAATACAACAAATGTGGTAGGAGGCATAACTAATGTCAATGATGGTAAATTACATCATGTGGCAGGAGTATATGATGGTGCAGCATTATCTCTCTACATTGATGGACAACTGGATAATCAAGTTCAAGTTAGTCGGACTCTTCCTACAAATAATTATGATGTATTGATTGGTGAGAATGCCGAAGCAACAGGACGGCAATTTGCTGGACAAATCAGCGAAGTAAGAATTTGGAATGCTGCTCGCACACAAGAGCAGATTCAAGCCAATATGAACAAGAACAAATCCCTGGTGGGTAATGAGCCGGGATTGAAGTTGTATTACAATTCCGCTTCCCAACAAGCAACGCCTAACCAAATTTTTGACAGTAGTGGAAATAACCACAATGGCGTATTCCAAAACGGTGTGCAGTGGAAAACCACCAACGATATTTTCTTCAAACCCTTAGAAGTTATCATCAAAGATAACGATGTTCCCACTGCTAGAATTATTCCAGGCAAAGCCGGAGCAGAAATTTACTCCACACCGGGCTATTTCATCATTGAATTAGATCGTGATTCCAATAACCTGCCTCCAGATAATACAGGTATTGAAGTTAACTATCAGATAGTTGGTGGTACTGCAACCTTAAATGCAGATTACCAATCCATTAATACCACCAATAACACTGGCAAAGTGCGGGTATTTGGTAATCAAGTTTTATTACCAATTGTCCCCATTGATGATAAGAGAATTGAAGACCTCACCTTTACCATTAACAACGTTACTATCGGCGCTACTAACAACGGTAAAACGACCTTAACCTTAGATGTTTCAGCAAAAGGTATAGTACCCGCCGATAATAGTATTGTTGTTACTGCTTCGAGTTTAAGTTCTCCCAATGGAGAACAAAAGGAAAATGTTGCTGATACCAACTCTCAAACGAAATGGTTGATTTTTACTAACTCAGGTTGGATTCAGTACGAATTTGTTAATAATCCTCCCCTTGTAAGCAAATATTACATTACCTCAGCTAATGATTTCTCGAATCGAGATCCGCGTGATTGGGTGCTACAAGGGTCAAATGATGGTGAGAGTTGGACTTCACTAGATCAACGATTGGGTATTACATTTGCCAATCGATTTGAACAAAAAGCCTTTACAGTCAATAATCCACAACCCTATCGTTATTATCGTCTCAATGTTACCAAAAACAATGGAGGAATTGAGCTTCAGTTAGCTGATTTTACTCTGGAACAGAAGAATATAATTGATGTACCTACAGCCAGTATTGTTGAATTGGCTGGTCAAAAAACAGGTTCAGTTAAAACCCCAGGTCGAATTGATCAATTTGGACAAGGCTGGTTTAGCTTTGATGGTATTGATGATTATGCTTCTTTGCCCAGTCTCACAATGGGTGGTGACTTTACCGTTGAAGCCTGGGTGAGAGTTAATCAACATCCTCAAAGTAACACTGGTAATGTTCGCGCCCGTATTATTGACTTTGGTAATGGCCAAGGCAGCGATAATATCATTTTGAACTTTGACGGCGCTACAGGTAGATTACGCTTAGAAACATATAATGGCTCAAGCTATACAGAAGTCACCTCAGATAGTCAGATACCTACTGGAGAATGGATTCATGTTGCTGGAGTTAATGATGGTCAAGGCAACGCTTATCTTTACATTAATGGTGAGTTAATTAAATCAAAAGCTGGGCAAAACATCGCTCAAAATATATCTCGTAGCAAGAACTTTATCGCCCAAAGTAATTGGTCAAATGAAAAGTATTTCAACGGTGATATTGCTGAATTAAGGGTTTGGGACACAGTACGTAGCCACCAACAAATTAAGGAAAACATCAACCGTTTTCTTACAGATCAAGAAACTGATTTGAAAGTTTACTTCAGTGCTAATACCAGTAATTTTAACCAACCAGGAACAACAACACAAATTCAGGGTATTAACGGCATTAATGGTACTTTACAGAATGGGGCGATATGGACAGTTACAACTGTAAACAATCCTATTGATAATAACGTTCTCAATTACAAAGGACAGATTCAGGTAGAAGTTGACTCGTCCATAGCTAATCAAATTACAGCTAATTCTATTGCCCGTTTCCCATCAGAAACTGTCACCGTTGAGTTACTACCCGGTGATGGCTATAAATTAGGTGATTCTAAGTCATCTAGCCTGAATATCATTGACAATGATGTTCCTGGCATTAGAATTGTCACTGGTGGTAATCGTGCAGTAGCCATTGAGGATGATCCTTTTAAAACCAATGACAAAGACGAAATTCGCTATTCCCAATATGAACTTTCCTTACTGAGTGAACCTTCAGCACCAGTCACCTTAACCTTAACCAGTAATACATTCATTGTTGATAAAGACAATAACAAGAAAAAACAGCTAAGGTTTATTAATGTTGATATTGATCCTAAAGATCCTACAAAGAAGATCATTAGACCGGCTGACTTCATTACCTTAACTTTCCAACCAGACAACTGGTATCAGCTGCAAACTGTCAATATCCAAGCCATTGATGATGGGATTGTCGAAGATGATACCAATCCCAGTCAGCCCCATGAAGCCAGCATTCAATATCAAATTACCAGTCGTGACCCCAACTACAACAATCTGCCAGTAGCAGATCAAATCGTAGGTTTAGCTGATCGGGTATTAGATAAAACCCAAACCAATGAAGGGATAAAAGCAGGTTTGGATACCCTGCAATCCACAATTAACAATTTGGAATTGCCCATCATCGGCTCGTTAGAAGGTCGTTCTCCCACCTTAATGGCAGATTTAGGTAATCTTGTCAGTAAGCAAATAAATCAACTAGAAGGAGATCAACTTACTTCCACGAAGCTAGAGAAGATTCTCACAGATGCTTTATCAGCTTTAGGTGCGACAGGGGTAAATGTCACTACCAAAATGACAGATACCGATGTCTACTTTGCAGTTAACTTGCGTAAAGAGTACAACCTGTTTAAATTGGATTTATCCAGTGATTTAGGTGTGCCAGCACTAGGTATTGGTTTTGACACCCAAGGACAACTCACAGGTGACTTTAAATATGATGTTAGCTTGGGCTTTGGTATCAATAAACTACTCGGTTTTTATCTTGATCCAGAGAAAACAAAATTTAATGCAGATGTTAGCCTCGATTTAGACGATTTCAAAGGTAAGGGTAATCTTGGCTTCTTGCAAGTAGACTTTGCTGATGATCCCAAAAATCCCACCAAATTAGGGATTTCCTTTAACATCAAACTCAAAGACCCACAAGCAGGTAAGAATAACCTCCAAGAAGCAACCCCAGCAGTTACAACCATTGATGTGGCTGCATCTCAAGTGGAAACTACTCCTGCTGATCAGATAACAATTCCCCAAACCCAAACCTTACCCTCTGTACCAACGGAAAAAGAGGCTATCCAACCTCTGACCGATTCTCAAGCTACATTACCTGAAGCACCTAGCACTACAGTCCCCGGTCAGGATATTGAACAAATTCCTGTAGCTGACAAAACCCTGACGGAAACAGTAGGAGAAAAAACTGTACAGTATAACCAGAATTTACAAACAATTCTAGCCACTGCACCGTTAACTTCTACTTTTAGCAACATCTCTGCACAAACCATCAGAACTTGGTTAGGGAAGCCAGATACAGATGTCTCTGCAATCAATCAACAGCTAATTGCGGTTCTGAAAAATGCTTCTCCAGAAGTGAAAGTTGCATTGCAAACCCTCCTCAAAGATGCAACACAGATTGACATTGGCTTGAATGACAAACAACTGCAAATTACTTATGCAGGAACAATAGATGTTGCAAAACTGAGAACCGTAGTTCCAGGTGTGAAAGATTTACCACTGGATGAGTTGAAATTACCTGTTACCAAACCCAGATTAACAATTACCAATCCTGGTTTAGAAAATGCTGATTATAGCTTTGCTGCTGACAGTTTACCCAAGGCAGAATTAGTCACTTGGTTAGCAAATAAAGGTAAAAATTTATTACCCGCAGAAGTACAAACTGTTCTCAATGAACTGCTAAAATTCGGACAAAATTTGGATGTGGTCTTAGCTTCAAACCAAATCCAAGTTACCTATCAAGGTAGTTTAGATATAGCTCAGTTAAGAGGAGTAATTCCAGGTATTAAAGATTTACCTTTGAATGGGTTAACTTTACCTGTGGAAAAACCCAGCATTACTATTACTAATCCTGGTAGTAAGAGTGCGAACTATAGCTTTACAGCCGCAAATTTGCCGAAAGCGCAGTTAGTAAGTTGGTTATCTAACCAAGCCAAAACATTGCTGCCTACACAAGTGCAAGATATTTTCAATAAATTCTTGGCGCTGACAGCAAATGTTGATTTGGTATTAGGTAAAGAACAAATCCAAATTACTGCTAAAGGTGATTTAGATATTGCTACAGTCATTAAGGAAATTCCCGGTATTAACGAATTACCTTTAGATGATTTGAGCTTACCTGTTAAAAATCCCAGTATTACCATTACCAATCCTCAAAGTAAGAGTGCAAATTACGCTTTTGTAGCGGAAAGTTTGCCTAAACAACAACTGGCAGATTGGGTAACTAAGCAAGGTACAGTCCTATTACCAGAAGAAGTGCAAAATGTTTTAAATAAACTCTTAGCACTGACAGACAAAGTTGATTTGGTATTGGGTGAAAACCAAATTGAGGTTGCGTATCAAGGTAATTTAGATTTAGCAACTATCATCAAGGAAATTCCAGGTGTCAACAGTTTACCGTTGACAGGATTAACTTTAAATGTTAATGATCCCCGCTTAACAATTACTAATCCTAAATCTGCCAATCCTGATTATGCCTTTGCTGCGGATAGTTTACCAAAACGTCAAATTCTTGATTGGCTAGGAAATCAGGCGAAATCTTTATTACCGCTAGAAGCTCAAACGATTTTAACTCAGTTGTTGAATTCAGGATTAGATCGGGTGGATTTGGTTCTGGGTAAAAAACAAATGCAAATTACTTATAAAGGTGATTTGCAATTAGATAGCTTTATTAAATTCATTCCTGGTTTGAGTGATTTACCCTTAGATGGGTTGAATTTACCTGTTACCAATCCCAGCTTGACATTGATCAATTTGGATCAAGGTGTTAACAATATTGATTATGTCTTCAGTGTTGACAGATTGCCCAAAGACGAATTAACTAAATGGTTGAGGGAAAAAGCTGTATCACTGTTACCTCAAGAAGTAAGAAACGTTTTAGATAATTTATTGCAAGTTGCAGAAAATGTTGACTTGAAACTGGGTAAAAATCAAATTCAAGTTGCTTATTTGGGTAATTTAGAATTAGGGGCAATACTCAAACAAATACCGGGAATTCAAGATTTGCCACTGGATACACTGAAGTTACCTGTCACTAATCCTAAACTGACAATTATTAACCCTAATAGTCAAGATATTGATTACAGCTTTGTTGTTGATAACCTGCCGAAACAAGAATTAATTGATTGGTTGGTGCAACAGTTACCGGATAATGTGAAATCAATCTTAAATACCGTTTCTAATGCTGCTCAACAGGTAGATGTATTATTTAGCGATCGCCAATTACAACTAGGTTATAAAGGCAATATTGATTTAGCCAAAATTGTCAAGGTAATTCCCGGTATTCAAGAATTACCAAACCTAGATAGTTTAGCTTTACCTGTGGCTAATCCCCGTTTGACATTAAGCAATTTGGGTACTAAGAATCTCAAAAATATTGACTACACATTTAGCAGTGATAGTTTACCCAAAGCTGAATTAGTCAACTGGGTAAAAACGACCCTTCTCCAACAATTACCTGCCGATGTTCAATCATTTCTGCAAAAAGCACTGGATATAGTGAAAAATATTGACCTGAAATTTGGCAATAACCAAATTCAAATAGGTTACTTGGGTGATTTAAACCTCAAAACTATCATTGATCAAATCGGCACTCAACTAGGAGATTTCTTATCACCCCTCAAAGGCTTAAATCTCACTCTCACTAACCCTAGCATTACCATCACCAATCCCAAACAAACACCCAGTTTAAGTTTTGGGGTAGATAATCTCCCCATGAATCAGGTGAAGACATGGTTAACCGAACAGGTAAAAACCTATGTCTCTGATGCTAGTGTTCAGAATTTCTTAACTGGACTCCTCAATGAAATTGCCCAAATTGATTTAGTGGTAGGAGATACACAAACCCAAATCACCTATTTGGGAACAGTGGATTTAGCTAAAGCACTGAAAACAATTCCAGGGTTAGAAAGTTTCACCCCCAACAATCTCACATTACCTATTCTCAACCCCAGTTTTACAGTTACACGCACCGGCAAAACTCGCACCTTTAGCTTATCCGCGGAAAGTTTACCCAAACAAGAATTAACTGAATGGTTAGGAACAGAAATTAAAAACCAATTACCTGCGGAAGTACGGAGTATTGTTGATTCACTCCTAGCTGTAGCAGATAAGATGGATGTGCAGTTGGGTAGTAATCAAGTGCAGTTCAACTATCAAGGCGCACTGGATTTAGCGACGATTATCAAAGAAATTCCCGGATTAAAAGAACTACCTGTCAATAATCTGCAATTACCCGTTCTTAACCCCCGTTTGGCAATTACTAATCCTGGCAAAAATGCCAGCTACAGTTTCGCCGCAGACGAGTTACCAAAAACACAACTTGTTACTTGGATTAAACAGCAATTACCCACTGATGTACAATCGGTTCTCGATACTATCACAGCCCAAGCACAACAGTTAGATGTAGTTGTAGGTAATAACCAAATTCAACTTACCTATAATGGTGCTGTTGATTTGGTGAAAGTGCTGGGGTTGATTCCAGGAGTCAAAGACTTACTACCTGCGACTACCCAACCACTGAATATTATTAATCCCAGTCTCACCATCCTTAACCCTGGGAAAAATGCCAGCTTTAGCTTTGCGGCTGACAAGTTACCAAAACAGGAATTACTCGATTTAATCAGCAGTCAAATACCGACAGAAGTTAAGTCAGTCTTTAATAATCTGTCAGAAAATTTAGATGTGATCTTTGGTCAGGGTATCATCCAAGTTAACTACCGGGGTGATGTGGATTTAATGAAGATAGCGAGTTTGATCCCAGGAGTGAAAGAATTACCTCTGAATGGATTAAAACTCAATGTTACTAATCCCAGCTTTACTTTGATTAATAAAGGTAAAGCCGCAGGTGCAACTCTGGCCACATTTGATTATGTATTTGCGGCTGATAAACTACCTACCCAAGATTTAATTAACTGGGCGAAGAATACCACCACCGATATCTTACCTGCTGAGGTGAAAGGTGTTCTGGATAAATTACTGAACATAGCCAAGGATGTCAACTTTACTTTGGGTAATGGACAAATGCAAATTGCCTATAACGGTAATTTGGATATTGCCCAAGTAATTGGTTTAATTCCTGGACTGCAAGATGTTAGTTTCTTCAAAGGGTTGAACTTACCTGTCACCAATCCCAGCATTACCATTATTAATCCCAAACCAGGTACAGGACTCAAGACACAGTATCTATTAAAGAGCGATCGCTTACCCAAAGAAGAATTAGCAAAGTGGGCAAAAGAAAAAGCTACAGAATTACTGCCCGCAGATGTAGCGAAAATTCTCGGTAGCTTGAGTGCGATCGCTCAAGGCATTGACTTAGAAATTGGTACAAATCAAATTCAACTTTCCTTCCAAGGAACAGTGAATTTAAGTAATGTCCTCAAGGAAATTCCTGGAGTTAATGAACTACCAATTCAAAGTTTAGATTTACCAGTTCTTAACCCTAGTCTCACCATCACCAACCCAGGTAAAAATGCCAGCTATAGCTTTGCTGCTGCTCAATTACCCAAAGAACAATTAATTAACTGGTTAAAAGACCAAGCAAAAGCCCTTATACCCAGCGAACTGCTATCGATATTTAACACCTTAGCTAACATCGGACAAAACCTGGATGTGCGCTTTGGTGACAGTCAGTTGCAGGTCATGTATCAGGGAAATTTGAACCTGATGGATATTATTAAGGGTATTCGTGGTGATTCAGATAGCTTCAATGTCTCCGATTTAACCCTAAATGTTCAAAATCCCAGTATCACCATTCTTAATCCTGGTAGAAATGCCGACTTTAGCTTTAAAGCAGATAAGCTACCTGTTAAGCAGTTAAAAGATTGGTTAACTAAGAAAGTGGTAAATTCCCTACCAGAAGTTGCCACAAATATCATCGAAGGTATCACTGGTGTAGTTGAAGACGTGAATGTCTTAATTGATAAAAATGACATTCAAGTTCTTTATAACGGCAGTTTGGATATATTGAGCATTCTGCAAAAAATTCCAGGGGTCAAAGATGTCCCTTTACCCCCTGCTGGTACACTATCAGTTATCAATCCAGCGATCACCCTCACAAAAGTTACAGGACAACCTATAGACTTTAGCTTTACTGGCGAAAAACTGAATAAAGATGGCTTGAAGAAATGGTTAATAGATGCGGCGAAAGATGCCTTACCTACATCCATCAAAGATTTAGTTACTGCCCTGATAGATACTGCGGCTGATTTTGATGTCCTGTTCAAAAACAACAAACTACAAATTAGTTATGCAGGTACGTTAGACGCTGCCAAAGTCATTCAAAAAATTCCTGGTTTATCTGAATTACAAACCACTGGTTTAGCCCTACCAATCACTAATCCCATCCTCACTATCTATGACTTAGATAAAGGAATCAGCAAAGCCAATTATACCTTTGCAGCAGATCATTTACCGAAGGAAGAATTAATAAATTGGCTAACCAAACAAGCTACTTCCCAACTGCCTCAAAGTGTCCTCAATGTAGTTGATGATTTACTAGAATTAGCACGACGTATTGACCTGCAACTAGGCAAAAACACAGTTCAAATTACCTACCAAGGGGTTTTAGATTTAGCTGATGTTTTAGAGAAAATCCCTGGCATCAATAATCTATCCTTTAATGGCTTAGATTTACCGATTACTAACCCCAGTGTCACGATTACCAAACCGGAAGTAACAGCTAGTGGTACTCCTGGAACTTGGAAAGATGCTAGCTTTAGCTTTAAAGCCGACAAATTGCCCACAGAACAATTAGCAAATTGGTTAACTAATAAAGCTGGATCAATTCTACCCACTACCATTTCTAAACCAGTTGAGGAAATATTGACTGCCTTTGGTCCAGTTAACCTATCCCTAGCCAACGACAAATTACAATTTAGTGCCGATACGATCAAATTGGATCAAGTAATCAAGGCTATTGAACTAAATAGCATCTTTACCACGATTCCTGAGTTAACCTTAAAAAACACCAGTTTAACTTTAAGTAACTTTGGTCAAGGCACTACTCAATATCAATTTGCTAGCAGTGAGGTTGAGTTAAATACACTAGCTACAGCTTTGGGATTACCCAGCAATATCAGCACATATTTACCAACTGTTAACTTATTTGTTGGTAGCGATCGCCTCCTCTTCAGTGCACCGCAAAGTCTCGATCTCAAATCAATAGTTCCTATTAACAGTCTTGGTTTACCAGAAGTAATTACCCAATATATCCCTGATATCAAACTAGATAACGCCCAGTTGAGTATTATTAAGGGTACTGCTGGTAAAGAAATTAGCCTCAACGGAACAGTGAGCGGTTTAAATTTAGGTCTAACTTACAGCAATGGTAAATGGACATCTAAAGGTATTGATGATGGTGGACGGTTAAGTGCCTTAGACTTAATTGATCTGCTCAAACAAGGCAGAGGAAAAGCCAAACAAGGTTTCTTTGATCTAGTGGAATATCAATTGACTGGTGGAGCTAATCTGGGACTCACAACCAAAACCAGTATCGAAGGTAATCCTGCCTTCCCTGCCTTTAGTTTCGATTTAGCCGCTAACTTCCCCGTATTTAACTACGGCAATCAACAGGAAGCATCAAAAACCGGGGCAAATATCAAGCTGAATAATATAGCTATTGACTTAGGCTCGTTCATAAGTAACTTGATTGGACCTATTATCAAAGAAGTCAACGAAATAATTGAGCCTCTGAAACCTGTTATTCAACTACTCAATAGCGATACGAAACTCTTTACTACACTGAGATTAAGTGGATTTGACGATAACAGAGATGGGAAAGTTACCCTGTTAGAAATCGCTAAAAAATTAGCCCCTGCTGACCAGAAAGCCAAAATAGAAACATCACAAAAATTCATTAAGGCAGTTGGTGATATTGTTGGATTGATTACTGAATTAAGTAAGATGCCTGCCAATCAACCAATTATTATTGATTTGGGCAGTTATACATTAAGCGGCTTTAAAGCTGCCAGTAAAGATGCGAAAGATGCAGCCAATAAAGTCGAAACAAATAACAACGGCAATACCTCGGCATTACAAACAACCAATAGCACCATAGACCCAATCAAACAAGCGGAACAAAAAAGTAGTGGTAAACCTGCCAGTGGTTTCCTAAGCAAGCTGAAAAATATTGAAGGTTTACAGTTCCCTGTCCTTACTAACCCCATGAAAGCAATTGATTTGCTCTTGGGTAAAACTACAGATTTGGTAATTTATGATGTTCCCGACCTCGACTTTAACTTTGCAATGTCTAAAAACTTCCCCATTTGGGGGCCAATAGCAGGTCAGCTAAGTGGTGAGTTTAGTGCTAAAACTAATTTGCTGGTTGGATTTGATAGCTATGGTGTCAATCAATGGAAAGACAAAGACTTTGCCTTTAAAGATATTTATCGAATCTTTGATGGTTTTTACGTCGGTGATTGGAATGCTCAAGGACAAGATATTGATGAGTTAGTTTTGAATGCCACTATTGCAGCAGGATTAGGATTAGATGTTGGTTTTGCTAGTGCTTTTATGCGCGGTGGCATTCAGGGGAAAGTTGGTCTAGGCTTCAATGATGTTGGCGAAAATAATGGTACTAGCGATGGCAAGATTCGCGGTTCTGAGATTATTTCTCGGATCAACAACCCATTACAATTATTTGACCTGAATGGAAATATTGATGCTTTCCTCGATGCTAAAGTCAGCGTCGCCATCGTAGGTACAGTATGGCAAAAAGAATTTGCCCGCTTTAATTTAGCGAAATTCTCCTTGGGCGCAAGTGGATTTAGTGCTAGTGGCGCACTGTCTCAAAGCTATATTGCTGGTGCAACGATATTCTTTGATGTCAACTTTAATAATCAGTGGGATGAAGAAGAAATTAAATCCATTACGGATGAATATGGTCAATTTAATCTTGATTTGCCTGTAGAACTGGATAAAAACAACAATGGACAAATAGATATCAATGAAGGACAACTGCTGGGTTTAGGAGGTTTTGATACTTCCAGTGGCTTACCATCAGGGGCGTTAATTGCTCTACCTGGTGCAACAATTATTACTCCCCTTACCAGCTTACAGGCAAAGCTGGTACAAGGTGGATTAGACCGAGATGAAGCGAATACTTTAGTTAAACAGCAATTAGGGCTAAATTTAGCAGTTAATTTAGAAACCTTTGATCCTCTCAAAGCTGTAGGTGAAAACTCAGCAAATGGCTTAAAAGTTTACTTAACTCATGTACAGATTCAGGCATTGCTCAATCAAGGTAGAGCATTATTGGATGGGTTGCAAACTGCTACACCAGAGGGACAAGCTAATCCTAATAATTTACTAGATGCGATCGCTGGACTCGCTAAGTTCCTCCAACAACGTTCCGCACAAACCCAGACAGGTTTAGATTTCACTAAAGAAACTGACCTTAAACCCTTCTTTAGCTTCCTGATTACAGAAAGAAATCTTACAGCTACAGAACAACAGTTAGATACAGTAGCGCAAATAGTCGTCCAAGGTAACGAATATTTATCTCAAATTGCCCAAATCGCTACTAAGAGAACTCTCGCTGAAGTGTTGCCAGCTATAGCTTCAATGAAACGGTTGGTACAGGGTGATAGTGCCAAGTTGGTAACAGAATTGGCTCAAGGTCAGAAAACATCAGCAGCGGTTGAGCAAGAGTTTCAAACTACTCTCCAGAAGAGTAACACCTTCGTGGATGCAGACATCGCGGCCTTTGGCAACCGTCGGATTCGCGTAGTTACAGTTAACAAAGAAATAGCTGAAAACAGTACCAACTCAGTAGAATTCACTATTGAACTCAACCAACCTGCACCCAACCAAGGTTTAACCGTCTTCTACTCCCTCACCGGAACTGCGACTCTCAACCAAGACTATCAACTAGACGTATCCGCAGATAACATTGGTGAACTGTATATTGCTCCTGGTCAAAGCAGTGCCACCATTAAAGTTACAGCCCTCAACGATACCATTGATGAACCCTTAGAAACCATTGCCCTAAGACTGAAATCAGTAGGTGAAGGTTATACCATTGACCCCACAGGCACAGTTGGATTAATTGAAATTGCAGATGATGATCAAGGTGTAGTTAATAACCCAGTTACAGCCATTGTTAAGCTTGGTACTTTTGCTGATGATACTTTGACAGGTGCAGCCGGCAATGACCGCCTAGAGGGTGATTATGGTAGTGATATCCTCGATGGTCAAGCAGGTGATGATCTGTTGCGTGGTGGTAAAGACAACGATACCTTGATTGGTGGTGCAGGTAATGATCTTCTAGAAGGCAATTATGGGGATGATAGCCTCAATGGTGGGGACGGAAACGACATTCTTGAAGGTAGTGTTGGCGAAGATAGTCTCCAAGGTGGTGCAGGGATCGACATCCTCAAAGGTGGGGTGGACAATGACTATCTGGAAGGTAATGCAGGTAATGACCAAATAGAAGGACAAAGCGGTAATGATACCCTGGTCGGTAATGAAGATAACGATTGGTTAGTTGGTGGTGAAGGTCATGATATCTTAATTGGTGGCTTGGGTGATGATATCCTCAATGGTGGTCAAGGTGCAGATGTCTTCTTCCTCAATTCTGCTAATGATGGATTTGATACTCTATTAGATTTCAATCCCAATCAAGGTGATAAAATCCAAATTTCCCAGAGTGGCTTTGGTGTTAATGACCTCAATGATTTTACTTTCCTCAGTGGCATCTTAGATTTCCAAGGTAAGAATCTGGCACTGATCCAAAATAATGGGGCAACTTACTCATTCTTCCCGAACCTGAGTGAAATTATTCAGATTGTTGATGCACCTCAAGCCATACCAGAAGTAACACCGCAAGTTAAAGCAGCAACAGAACCCTTAAAGACTATAAATACTGGTGTTACTGCTGCTAATTCCATACCAGAATCTACAGATACTAGTAATAAATCCTTACTAGACAAAGTTTTAGAACGTGGTTACATCACCTTTGGAACATCAAACAGTTATGCTACCACCTTGGGTTTTGACCTAGAATTTGTGAAAGCCATAGCAGTTGCCTTGTTTGGTGATGAGAGCAAAATCAAATTAGTTACAACTTCTTTTGACGATGGCTTCACACAGGTGGCTAACCAAACTTTAGATTTAACTACGCGGAGAGTCAGCCAAAATCTTGATCGGGATGCTAAACTGAATGTAGATTTTGGGCCTACATATCTCTATGATTACCAAGCGATCGCAGTTAAAGCCGATAGCACGATCAAAAATGCCTCAGATTTGAACGGGTTGATTATTGGTGTCGTCAGTGATACCAATGCATTAGGTAATCTGCAAAACCTGTTAACACCCCAGGGAATTAACTTCACACCCAAAGAATTTAAAACAACAGATGAATTATTTGCGGCATATCAGAATGGCGAGATAGCTGCTATTTCTACAGACAGGGCATTAATTTACAATCGTTTAGGTGATGCCATAGCTCAAAACCGCATCCTCGACGTAGAATTTTCTCAAGAACCCATTTCTTTGGTATTGCCAGAAAATGAATCAGAATGGGCAGATGTGGTCCGTTGGGTGACTTATGCCACCATTCAAGCAGAAGAATTTGGTATTACTTCCCAAAACATTGGCCAAATTATTGCCGAGAATACTGATACTGATACCAAGAATGATGCTTCACCGGCGATTCGTCGCTTCTTAGGTTTGCAAGATGAACTAGGAAAAGCATTAAATATCCGCAATGATTTTGTCGTGCAAATCATCGAGGCAGTTGGTAACTATGGGGAAATTTATCAACGTCATTTCTCTAAATTAGAGCGCGATCGCAATCTTCTGTGGACAGACAATGGATTAATGTATTCTCCACCCTTCTCTGGTGTCACCCAAGATATCCAATTAATTAATAATGATCAACGCAATTTGCTCACAGAGATTCAACAGCGCGGAGTTCTCAAATTTGGTATCCCAGAAAGCTCTACATTCCCAGGTTTTGTTGAGAAGAACAATGATGGTACTTACCAAGGTTTTGATATTGACTTAGGTCGAGCGATCGCAGTAGCAGTATTTGGCGATGCCAGCAAGATTGAATTTGTGTCTCAGCAATTTAACGATGGTTTTGCTAATACTGCTAATGGTAAAGTCGATGTTTCTGCTGGTGCATATACCCAAAACCTGATGCGTGATGCCAAATTGGGTGTTGACTACAGTCCCATTTATCTCTACACCGAACAGGGACTTTTGACACGATTAGATAGTGGTATTACTGCTTTACCTCTGCTCAACGGTCGCACAATTGGTGTAGTTGCAGGAACTACAGCCTTACAAAACCTAGAAGATGCCCTCAAGGTCTTTGATGTCAAGATCAATCCCGTCATTTATAGCAGCAGCAGTGAGATGTATGCTGCTTACGACAGCAAACAAGTAGATGCTGTTTTTAATGATGTTTCCTTACTAGCAGGTAGAATTTCTTCCCTACCCCATCCCGAAGAACATCAAATTATCAGAGATAATTTCACTAAAGAGCCTTTAGCCCTAATTGTTGATGAAAATCAATCAGATTGGTCTGATGTAGTGCGCTGGGTAACAAATGCCTTAAAACAAGCGGAAGAATATGGCATTACCTCTGAAAATATTGATCAATTCATTGCTGATAATACCGATGACCTCAAGGAAAATAACTCATCAATAGAAATTCAGGCATTCTTAGGACTGCGAGGAAATATCGGTACATCTCTTGGTTTACCCAATGACTTTGTAGTGAAGATGATTAAAGAGGTGGGTAACTATAGCGAAATTTATGCCCGTAATTTCAATACCGACCTGTTACCCCGTCAGAAAAATGAATTATCTAAAGAATTGGGATTACAGACTACTGCACCTTTGGGTATCAATACCAACAATTTAAATAGTATCCCCATTGCTGAAGATGACAACGCCCAAACTACAACTAACACAGCAGTTAATATTGATGTTCTCAACAATGACAAAGATTTAGATAATAATTCTTTAACTTTGAGCATTGTTTCTACTCCCAGTCATGGGCAAGTGCAAATTAATGATAATGGCACACCTAATGACAAAACTGATGATTTTATTATCTATACTGCCAACAGCAATTTCACGGGAATAGATAAATTCACCTATCAAGTTAATGATGGTAAGGGCGGTACAGATTCAGCTTCAGTTAATGTTTCTGTTAAATCAGCAGTAGTCTTTAACAACCAAAACAATGTTTTGAAATTGCAAGGACAGTTAAATAATCAGAAGCTCAAATTCTCTCTGAATAGTAAGCATCTAGAGAAACAAGTCATTCATGAAGTTGCTTTTGTGGCTTATGACAATGAACAAGGTGCTGTGAATGGTTTATTACCAGGTCAAAATGGTTATCTCAATGCTTTACTCCAACGTGCTGAAATTATCTTCTCTGTAATTCCTGATAATTTCATTGCTGACCCCACGAAAATTATTGATGGTTTCCAAAGTCAATATCTGGGTGCTGTGTTGTTGCAGGATACTAGTTTGGATGCGGTGAAGGCTGATTCTAGTTTGTTGAATCGGGTGTTATTGGGTTCTCCGTTTAATAGCAGCAGTTCCAAGATTTTGGATATTAATGAACTGGCTGCTGGTAAGTTGCAATTGAGTTTCCAAGACCAATTGGGTGATGCTCAAAAGGATTTAGTATTAACGGTGGAAACTACTAATGAACCTGTGCCTTTGGGTGCTGATTTGCAACGACAATCAGGTATGGAAGTTGTTGATTTGCGAGATTTCAATGGTAAAGAAATTCAGGCTTTGTTCCCTGTGGTTGCTAGTGAGGCGGCTTATGATAATACTATTGGTTTCTATGAGGTTGAGGATACTCAAGGAACTGTGAAGGATGGTTTAACTGGTACTTTGTTCCGTCCTGGTGATGCTGGTTATGATCAAGCCGCTATCCGTAATAGTCAGTTGCATGGTGTAATAATGAATGACCATGGGGCTGGTACTCAAGGTGTGTTTGCTGGTGGTAAGATTTATGCTCCCTATTTGATTGCTAATGGTACTGTGGATGGTGCTTTAGGTAATACGGGCGTACCTGTTTACTTTGCTTTCTTGGGCGCTAATCCCGACAAGAAAGATCATGTTCTTTCTTTGGGTGATAATATGTGGGGCTTTGAAGATTTACCTAATGGTGGTGATTTGGATTTCAATGATATTGTTGTTCAGGCTAAGTTCTCTGTAATATAATAGCTATCGGACTCAAAGAATATAGAGTCGTTTCGGCGAAACGACTCTATATGTGACTTGAAGCATCTTCAAGTAAACGTCGAGCTTCCGAAAACAGTAAACCAAAAAGTTTTTCCTCAAGGGTGATGGCTTTACCCACCATAGCCATCCCGAATCAAAAACTACGGATAAGCAAGTAGTATAAAACCCACATTCCGCCCCCTCAACTGTCACATACTAAGGCATTGGTGACAAGTTAAGGAAAAGGGGAAATTGTCAAGGGTGGTATTTGTACCCACATTCCGCACCCCCCGGTGTCACAATCGGTAATTTCGGACTTTTTAATATATTAAAGGATGATTTTTATACAAAAAGGTCGAAATTTTATGTGGCGATAGCGAAGCGCTGCTGCAAGCAGTTCGCTAATCCCAAATCCACCAACGACCATTTTTCGTTGTGTGACAGTTTAGGGTGCGGAAGATGGGTTTGTAGCCCACATTCCGCACCCTAACTGTCACACATCAACAAAAAGCTGGTTAAGTAGGGCTTGCTGAGTAAAGCTAGAACCGCCTCTAAATAAGGGTTTTGCTGATTTTGGGAACAAAAAAGTGCAAGGCTATGGCATTTAGAGCCTCAAAATCCTTGCATTTCTATGGAAAATCAGGGGGTGAATTTGGAAACCAATCTCCCAAACCACCATTTTTCGCACTGTGTGGCATCTAGGTTCGCTTTGGATACTTATTCAGCAAGCCCTAATTACAGTAGCAGCTACAGCTAGTAATTCTACACAGGCAGAATTTACATCTTTAGAAGCATTAATTCCCACTTTACCAGAAGCAGAACGCAACGATTTTTTGGTTAAAGTCCTCAAAAATGAGCCATTAATTGGAGTTCAATTAGCAAAAAGATTGAAAGAATTATCTAATAGTCAACTTACTTTAGTTCAAGGTAATGGTCTGACGGGGCGACAATGAAGCTAGGATGTAGGTAGAATAAGCTCTATAGCCCTTAGACCCCGTTGATAGTACTTGCGCTTATTAGGAATAAGTCTCAATAAATCTAAAACCGAGTCCCAGCAACTTGTATCAAAATCAACCCAAGCTGTACCATAAAATCCAATATAAAAAGTACTATGACGACGTTCATATCTGCCAAATTCTTTAACGCGACCAACGTATTTTTGCAACCCTTGGCGCTTAATTTGCCGTCCTTCAATAGTAGCACTAGTGTAGGCGATAGCTATTAATATAACCAAAGAGATTAGTCGATTGCCTCTAACTTGAGTACCTTCTAAACAATAACCTCCTTTTTTAAAGTCTCTAAACATTTCTTCAATACAAAATCTTTTCTTGTAAGCTGAAATAGCCTCGGCGATAGTATCTAAATTTGTTAAAATAAACCACGGTTCTTTTGGGGCTATTCCCTTAACTTTACCTTTCCATTTACCAGCGATATTGAAATTATCAAACCCATGAGTTTTTGTGACTTCAATACCTTGTAAAAATAAAGAAACACCTGGAGATAATCCCAAAGTTTTTAATTGCACATAAATATCTTTTTTTATTTCTACAAAGTGATTATTCTTCAATCGAAGACAGAAATATACTTCCCTTTCCCTGAAACAGTTTGCCAAGACAACAGAACAGAATTCTCTATCTCCTAATACACATATTTTATAAATATCAAATATCGGTAAAATATGGGATAATATTTTCTTTTGTTCATCAAAATTACTACTCCCTAATTTTGGTAATAATTCAAAATATACGGGAAAACTTCTGTTCTCCCATACCACACTTACCATAAACCTATATTTTGAATTGACTGTAATACAGTAATTATTATATTTAGAAATAAACTTTCGCTAGGGCTAAATTGTGTCTCTAAATATGTCTGATAAAATACAGGTAGCATAGGCAACATTTTTATTGGGTACGGGTTTTGATGTGTTACCGCTTCCCATCATACCTGCCTACAATCCTTATTCCATCAATCTTTGAGCGTATCCTTGAAAACAACTGGAAAATCCGGATCTTAACCTTTTTTCCGAAAAATATTGCTAGTCCTGGCAACTTGTCAATAATGTTACTTTCGTGTAATATAGATCTTTGGTTGTGAAAATATTTTTACAACGGGGTTTCCAATCATCAATTCAACATTCCGACAATAACCACACCAGGAAAAAATATGCTGTTTTTTTTCAAGTTGATTGATTATTTATTAGCCGCAGTTGCTATCACATCAATTTTCATCATTTATGTTGGTTCTAGTGATCAACAATATATAACTGCTGCATCCGTTGCTTTAACTGTTGCTCTTGGTTTGTTTATCTTCAATAGACAATCTGTGAAGAATGCTCAAAAGGAATCACAAAAAACTGAGCTTTCCAAAAAAGCTGAACTCTATACCTCTCTATTAAGCAATGGCACTACATTGGACTATAATACAGTTTTACCAGCACGAGCTAAAGCTTTAGAATATTGTCAAGAGTTGATTGATGATTATAAAAGTTCTCGAAATCTCGCCAGAACTCTTTACTATGTTTTGCAAATTTCTACCGTTATTTTGTCAGGTGTCACACCAATTTTAGTGTTGGTGGATAAATTAGAAGCAGGACAAAGCTGGTTAAAATGGCTGCCTGTTATTTGCCCAGCCGTTGCTTCCATTGTTGCTAGTATCGTTACCTCATTTCCTTTTGAAAAAAATTGGATGGCTGCTAACAAAGCCGTTGAATTATTAGAAGCTGAACAGGAAAAGTTTATTTTGGGAATTAGCCCAGCCTATCGTTGTTATGATATTTCCGAAGAAGGTAAACAACAACAAAGAGTAAGTCAGGCAATAGAACTATTTATTAATCAAGTGAATAATATTCACCTCCAAATAGTTCAACCCAGCAGTGATTCAGAACAAGGAAATCAAGAAAAACAAGAGTCACCACAACCTGAAGAATCAACTACAGGACAAAAAGTGGCTGCATAATCTTGGGCGCAGGGACTAATCTAATTGGACGCAAGACCTGCGCCCCTACGGAATTTCTGAAGGATCAAAAATGTCAGTTATCCCTGACATTACGGTTTATAGTAAAAAAATAGTTAGAATGGTGTAGACCCTCTTTTCCAGGGAGTCAACCCACTCGTGATTCTGATTAATTGCAACCTTGTATGAATTTAAATAGCCAGTCTGCCCATTCTTCCGATACATATTCCCAACGTTTGGCAGACATTGTGGGAACAGTGATCGCTTTGATCACCCTCACTTTACCAGTATTTATCATCGCCCACTATTCTTCAGTAAATGTTGAAAACAATCAGCCATCCTTAAGCTATAACCTATCTATTCCCGGAGATTAAAATATACAGCAGAATTTAGGAGTCAAAGCAGAGGATAATGGGCAGGGAGTTTTTTTCTCTGCTTTTTTTTGATCATTTGTGAAATTCGCCAAGATTTTTAGCAGGAATCTGGGGGAAGAGATCCACAATGCCTTAGAATCTTACACTGGGAGCGAAAATGGCTGCTACCGCTTATTCACTTTTAGTAAAGGAGTTTTGTTGTGGATTTATCTTTGATTCCTGCCCAACCAAAGCCAGGTGTAATTAATGTCCTGATTGAAATTGCTGGCGGAAGTAAAAATAAATACGAATACGATAAGGATTTACAAGCATTTGCTTTAGATCGGGTTCTCTATTCTTCGGTCAAGTATCCTTATGATTATGGTTTTATCCCTAATACCTTAGCTGATGATGGCGATCCGTTAGATGGTATGGTAATGATGGATGAACCAACATTTCCCGGTTGCGTGATTGCGGCTAGACCAGTTGGTTATTTGGAAATGATTGATGGTGGCGATCGTGATGAAAAAATTCTTTGTGTTCCCGATAAAGATCCGCGCTATGCTCATGTAAAGTCTCTCAAAGACATATCCCCTCACCGACTAGAAGAAATTGCTGAATTTTTCCGTAGTTATAAAAATTTGGAAAAAAAGGTCACGCAAATTCTCGGTTGGCAGGATGTGGATAAGGTAGCTCCCTTGGTGGAAAAGTTCATTCAAGCAGCTAAAGCTAAAGCATAATAGATTATGGGTGATGGTAATGTGAATTACTCATTACCCACTAAACCGATAATTGTGGAATCATCAGTAATCACTTACTGAGTCTAATTCCCAACTATCTTACTGGTTGCAAAAAAAATTTAAACTCAAATGCAGCGCACTCTCTTGTCGGCAAAAATTCATAACTGTACGCTCACAGCAGCAAATATTAACTATGTGGGTAGTATCAGCATTGACGAGGTTCTCCTGAAAAAAGCTGGTATATTCCTCTATGAGCAGGTACAAGTAGTGAATATTGCTAATGGTGAGCGTTTTATTACTTATGCCATACCTGCTCCCGCTAATTCAGGAGCGATTGAATTAAATGGAGCAGCCGCACGTTTAGGTGTAGTTGGCGATCGCTTGATTATCATGACTTACGGGCAGTTTACTATAGAAGAGTTAAAATGTTACTCTCCGACTGTTGTAATTGTGGGTGAAAAAAACCAGTTATTAGAAGTGCGACATTATGATGATCTGCTCAGTAAGCTCTAATTTTCAATAAAATGTTAAATTTTGAGTTGTCCGATTCTCAAATTTATGCTCCTGAACAACTAAGTCCTACTCTTGCTGGTGAATCTGATCTATTTCAGGTGCGATTCTTGTACGTGGTTTGATTCCTACTCCTAGTGGCTCAGAAAGCTGGAGTAAAACGGTTAGTAATCTCCTATCATCATTCTGATGATGATGATTTTCTTGATCATGTTCAAACTGAAATTCAGTCAGTATTCCCTAAAGCATTACTAGCTCGTGAAGGACTTATTTTAAGTATTAATTAATATAACCGCCTAAGAGGTGGGCGGGAAATCGCCAAAATGTGTACAGAAACGTGAAATCGCCCAAAACTGCCATCTTCCTGTTACCAATTCTCTAAACTTAATTCTTCAACTCTCAATAAATCACTATCATTAGAAACATTAATATTCATTATGATGAAACTGATTTAGATGTTGATTTAAAAAACTTGGGAATTATCTAAAATTTATGATCATAGTTAGCAATACTTCACCTACAGCACTTCCCGGTGTTATGAGGTACATATCTAGCGGGCAAGATGCCCGCACTACAAGAGTTTCGTGATTCAACTTTGTACCTCATAAGAGCGGAAACCGCTGTATTACTAATCTATCAGCTATAGGGAAAAATCCAATTAGTAGAACAACTTTATGGATAAATTATCATATCATCAGCCGTTTTTCAAGAATTAACACAATGGGGAGATTCAATACCAGGAGCAAAAGAAGTCAAAACTTATGACTGGATTATTGTAAAACCTGTTAATAATGTTAGTTTAGGACAATCTTTATTATCTCATTAATGCTTGAAACCCAGCTTGAATAAAATGCTTATCAAAAGTTAAAGCTTGAGTAACTTTATTTTGTTTCATTACCACAAAAGAAACACAATCAACTAAACCCCATGATTTATCTTGATGTTGTTTGTATAAATTTAATGCCTCTTCAAATAATTCAGGATTTAACCGGATAACTTCTACTTCATCAGAATTTAAAAAAGTTTCCATTAATTCAACTGCTTCACTTTTATAATTACTCGATAAAGCATTACCAACTTCTAATAAAATTGCATCAGTGGTTATCAAAGGATAATTTTCAAATTTTTGAGCTAATTCTAAAGCTTTGAGATGATATTGATCCCGTTTGTTTATTAAGGCTACAATAAACAGCGTATCAACAAAAATTTTATCCCTCACTTGTATCTCTCCCTAAACTAACACTCACTTGAATCGAGAAATCTTCAGGAGCATCAATTTTAATCTTTCGTAATTTGGACATGAGACTAGGTTTTTTAACAGCATTTTCTGAATCGCTTAACTGTTCAATAATTCCATAAACTTGATTAAGTTGTTCTTCTGTTAAATTTTTTAGTTTCTCTTGAATCATTTGTTTTGTAATCATAGTAACTTACCTCACATAACTATTCTTAAGTACAATTATAGCAAATGACTCTGTAAATTTTCTGGTGTTGCACATTATAGCATTTTTTAGTTTTGTGATGTCTGTTTATTACTCCAGTGTTAATATCCGAGTAATAGATTGTGTCAGATATATCTCATATGATTAACTAGTTCTCCAGGGGAAGCAATAGTTGCTTACTATTTATATGGTTTTGTCGAATTCTTGGAAGATTTTTATTGGTAGCATTTAGTTCTGACAAAATAAAATCAGTAAAAGCTTGTTGTTTACAAATTTTTTCATAATCAATAAAATCTGAGTTATTAGATTTTTGATAATATTGTTGGGCTAGAGTATTAAATTTATCATTGGTTTGGATAAATATTTCTTCACATTTTTCAATATCATTAAGAATACTAATAATTGTTTCACAATATTTTTCTATATCTTTCTTATTTTTACAACTAGGACAATCACTATCACTAACAATATATTTAAAAATCATTAGTAGATAATATTTAACTTTAGTTGATGTATCTTTTTTTTCATAATTCAGATTTACATATATTTTCAATTTTTTGTATAAATAGTTAAGTTGATAAAATGCCCATGAACTTGTGTAATAAGGGATTGGATAATGAGAATTAGCAAAAATATCATTTCCAATTCTATCAATTAATTTTTTATCAAAATAGCTAAAATTATGAGGTTCATCCAAAAACATTGCAGTGAAAGTTTTAATCTGAGGTCTAATTTTAATAATTCTATTTTTAATAACATCTTGGCGCAGAAATTGTCCGGGTCTTCTTTCATAATAAAGTGGCTTCTGATGTCCTGATTTCTGAATCTCATAATATTCATCTAATTTTTTATTAAAATCAGATAAAGCAGCTAGTAATTCTTTCTGAACCTCTGTTTGAGAATTAGTCGCCTTAATAATTTCATTTCTAATATTATCGTTATCTGTTTCTATTATTTTAACAAGAATAATTGTATCATCTATGTTAGATACATTTTTACAAATATTCAGTACATGACTAGTTTGACAACCATTAACAATTTGATAGTCAACTAATCTATATGTTTTATCTTTGACTATGTGTAACTCTTGAGTAATAATAGTAACTCCATTATTTAAAATAGGAAAAAGATAAATTTTATCGTCAGATTCAAGAGTTTGTTTTATGCCTTCATTAATTCTATTTTCTTCTCCTAAAAAACCTCTAACATTATCATAAAAAATAAAATCTCTGATGCTTTTATCTTCATCTTCACGCAAAATTATTTTCCTAAATTCAGAAAAAGACATTGTTGTTATATATGCTTTCTCTACTCCAGGAACTTCCAAATCAAAGGAATTATTAACTTTAATAGTAGTCTCAACTTGAAGTTGAGTTTGTCTATATAACTTTTCAATATCTTTATATCCCCAAAAAGAAAAATTAATACTAGATAAAAATGTCAATTCCTCTTCTAACTCTTTCAACAATCTTAATTGTTTATTTTTGATTTTAGACTCAGCATCTTTGTGAGAAATACTGATATAGTAAATCTTACATTCTGGACGTTTCCGTATATTTTTAATATATGTTTTCAGTAAATGTGATGCTAAGTTTGCCTTTTCCTGAACTTTCTGACTTCTTGAATAGAAAGGTTTTTTATCTCGATAATCTGCAAAAAAATCTTTAATTGCACTCATTGTTCTCTCTACAACAGTAAGTTCAAAACTGTTTTTTAACTTAGCTTGTATGAAAATAAATTTTAATTCAAAACTTCTATTTTTATTATCTCCAATTATATTTTCTGCATCATCTTTAGAATTAACTAAAATATCATCAATTAAAATACCAATACCATCTAATCCTGTATCACTCGGTTGTCCAGTATGAACTTTAGTAATATCAAATTCGTCTCCTGTTCGATTAGAAGACGAAAAGACACAATAATTAGCGAATCGTTCAAAATCTGTAGGATCATCTTTCGATTCTAGCTCATAATCTTGCAAATATTCCTGAACAAAACTGTTGATTACGGGATCTATCATGGTTTTTTTTAATTTCAATATCTTGGTATTAACACAAGATTATAATATAGCAATTCTCACAAACAAACTACCTAATTTTACAAAAATAAACTTTGCTATCAAACTTAGCAAGGTGATTGTTATTTACCAGTGACAAAACAATTATTGCCGCTTTTATCTGTATAAACATATCTATTAAAAACAATCTTCCATTAATTATGCAAAAACCGCAATCAATATATCCAATTTTTGCATAATTACTCAAATTTAGTAACCTACTATACGAACTGTTATGAAAAATCACACTAACGTAACAATATCGAAACTGTTACACCACCAACCAGGAAACTACTATCAGTTATTTCCCCAAAGTGGCAAGTACAGAACCGATAAGAACACGGATACACAGTTAATTCAGTCCTGTTTCCCCAAAAAAAGCATAATGATAGAAACAGCAACTACCACAGATAAACTCAATAAATTCGAGAAATTCAAAGCCGAAAAAGACGGACTCGTAGTTAAAAACGAAATAGAAAATTTTGCCCAAATTGGTTGGGAAGCAGTGGACGAAAACGACCTCAACCATCGCCTAAAATGGTTAGGTGTATTTTTCCGTCCAGTCACTCCCGGTAAATTCATGATGCGAATGCGTCTACCTAACGGTATTCTCAACAGCAGTCAATTGTCAGTTTTAGCAGAAGTGGTACAGCGTTACGGTGAAAATGGCAGCGCCGATATTACCACTAGACAGAATATACAACTACGCGGGATCAACTTTGAAGATATCCCCGATATCTTTAATAAATTTCACAAAGTCGGATTGACTACTATCCAATCAGGGATGGATAACGTCCGTAATATTACAGGTGATCCTGTAGCTGGTTTAGATGCAGATGAGTTTTATGATACCAGAGAATTAGTGCAGCAAATCCAGGATATGCTGACTAACAACGGTGAAGGTAATCCAGAATTTAGCAATCTTCCCCGCAAATTTAATATTGCAATTACTGGAGGAAGAGATAATTCCGTTCATGCAGAAATTAACGATTTAGCCTTTATTCCCGCTTTTTGGAGAAATGAAAACGAAGTACCAATCTTTGGGTTTAACGTCATTGTCGGCGGCTTATTTTCGGCAAAACGTTGTGAAGCTGCTATTCCTCTCAATGTTTGGGTATCTCCCGCCGAAGTTGTATCATTATGCAAAGTCATTGTCGAGATTTTCCGAGATCATGGCTTACGTGCAAATAGACTAAAAGCCCGATTAATGTGGTTACTTGATGAATGGGGGATAGAAAAATTCCGTGCTGAAGTAGAAAAGCGAGTTGGAAAATCATTATTACCCGCAGCAGCAAAAGATGAAATTGACTGGGAAAAACGGGATCATGTGGGCATATATAAACAAAAACAACCTGGATTTAACTACGCAGGTTTAAATATTCCCGTCGGCAGATTGTCTGCTGATGATATGTTGGAAATTGCCAGATTAGCGGAAGTTTACGGAAGCGGAGAAATCCGGTTTACCGTAGAACAAAATGTCATTATCCCGAATATTCCCGATTCCAGTTTAACAACATTTTTCACAGAATCTATATTAGAGAAATTTTCAGTTAATCCTGGTTTATTAATGCGATCGCTAGTATCATGTACAGGCGCACAATTTTGCAACTTTGCCTTAATAGAAACCAAAAATCGCGCCTTAGCAATGATTAAATCATTGGAATCTGAACTAACTTTATCACGTCCTGTGCGAATTCATTGGACAGGATGCCCTAACTCCTGTGGACAGCCCCAAGTAGCCGATATTGGCTTAATGGGAACTAAAGTGCGTAAAAATGGCAAAATGTTGGAAGGTGTAGACATTTACATGGGTGGAACAGTGGGGAAAGACGCACATTTAGGAACTTGTGTGCAAAAAAGTATTCCCTGCGAAGACTTACAACCCATATTGAAAGAAATACTAATTACCAAATTTGGGGCAAAATTGCGAGAACCAGCAATAATTTAACCTCAATAACTAGACATAAAATCATCCGCGTTTATCTGCGTTTATCCGCGTTTGATAAATCATTAATTTAGGCAATTTCATAATTGTCCTTGGATTTTTATATCCAATTTTTCAGAAATTCAATTATTTAGCGAGAAAAGAAATGTTAAAAGGATTATTTTCATTCCAAGGACGCTATCGCATATTACATCAGACATGGTTTGCATTTTTCCTAACCTTTGTTTGTTGGTTTAACTTTGCCCCCTTCGCTACCACAATTGGAAAAGAATTACATTTACTTCCTGAACAAATTAAAACATTAGGAATTTGTAACCTAGCATTAACAATTCCGGCTCGTCTAATTATTGGGATGTTATTGGATAAATTCGGGCCAAGAATTACCTATTCCCTCTTATTAATGTTTGCAGTTGTTCCTTGTTTAGCAACAGCATTAGCCCAAGACTTTAACCAACTAGTTATTAGTCGCTTATTAATGGGAATAGTCGGTTCTGGATTTGTGGTAGGAATCCGCATGGTAGCCGAATGGTTTCCTCCCAAAGAAATGGGAATTGCCCAGGGTATTTATGGCGGTTGGGGTAACTTTGGAGCATTTGGAGCAGAATTTGCATTACCAACAATTGCAATTGCAACCAGCTTTTTAGGTGGTAGCGGTTCTAACTGGAGATTAACAATTGCCTTAACAGGAATTGTCACTGCAATTTACGGATTATTCTACTTTAAAAGCGTTCAAGATACACCCAGCGGTAAAGTTTATCAAAAACCCAAGAAAAATGGCTCATTAGAAGTAACTTCTATTAAAAGCTTTTGGGCGTTGATTGTTTCCAACCTTGGTTTAATATTCGCATTGGGTTTATTAGCTTGGAGACTAGAACAAAAGAAAATTCATTTCCTCACACTTAGCCAAATGTATATAGTTTGGATTGTATTAGCAGGATTATTTGCTTACCAAACTTACCAAGCATATCAAGTCAATCACGAATTACTAACAGGAAAAAAAACCTACCCAGCAAATCAACGTTATCAATTCGGTCAAGTAGCATTATTAGAATTTACCTACATTACCAACTTTGGTTCAGAACTTGCAGCCGTTTCCATGCTCCCGGCATTCTTTGAAAAAACCTTTGGTTTAGAACATATTGTCGCCGGCATGATTGCCTCCATTTATCCCTTTCTTAACCTAGTTTCTCGTCCCAGTGGTGGTTTAATTTCCGATAAATTAGGTTCGCGTAAATGGACAATGACAATAGTTTCTGCGGGGATTGCAATAGGTTATTTAATGGCACATTTCATTAACAAAGATTGGCCTATCCCCCTCGCAATTGCTGTCACCATGTTTGCGGCTTACTTTGCTCAAGCTGGTTGTGGTGCAACTTACGGAATAGTGCCATTAATCAAAAAAGAAGCAACCGGACAAATAGCCGGAAACGTCGGTGCTTACGGCAACTTTGGCGGCGTAGTTTATCTAACAATCTATAGTTTAACAGACCCATCAACCCTATTTGCCACCATGGGAATAGCCGCCATGATTTGCGCCTTTATGTGTGGATTCTTCCTCAAAGAACCAAAAAATTCATTTGCATCTGATAATGAAAATGAAGGAGAAATAATTAATCATCAATCTGTTTTAATAGAAGAATAATTATCTCACGCAAAGGCGCAAAGGTAAGAAAATAAAAACTAGAAATTAAAAATATTTCTCCTCTTATGAAATTATCTCTGTGTCCTCTGTGCCTCTGTGGTTCGTTTATCATAACTTTGCTCCTTAGCGTCTACCCTGCGGGATCTCTAAGAGAGATTGCGCGAAATAACTTTTTAAACCTGCAAATATTATGACAGAATTTACCAAAACACTTTGTCCTTATTGCGGTGTTGGTTGCGGTTTAGAAGTTTCTCCACCAGCCCAACATGGAAAAGCCACAAATCGAGATAGTGAAGGAATTCCTATTTGGCGAGTTAGGGGTGATAAATCCCATCCTTCTAGTCAAGGAATGGTATGTGTTAAAGGTGCAACTATTGCTGAATCTTTGGATAAAAGTAGATTACATTATCCCATGGTGCGCGATTCTTTAGATGCAGAATTTCGGCGTGTGAGTTGGAATGAAGCTTTTGATATTATTACCCACCGGATTCAAACATTGAGATTGAATCAAGCCACAGATTCTATCTGTATGTATGGTTCTGGACAATTTCAAACAGAAGATTATTATATTGCTCAAAAGTTACTTAAAGGTTGTTTAGGAACTAATAATTTCGATGCTAATTCCCGGTTGTGTATGTCTAGTGCGGTATCTGGGTATATTCAAAGTTTTGGTGCTGATGGTCCTCCTTGCTGTTACGATGATTTAGAATTAACTGATTGTGCTTTTTTAATTGGTACAAATACAGCAGAATGTCATCCCATTATTTTTAATAAGTTAGCAAAATATCATAAAAAAAATCGCCATGTTAAAATGGTTGTGGTTGACCCTCGGCGGACTCCCACAGCCGAAGCAGCCGATTTACATTTAGCTATTCGTCCAGGTACAGATATTGATTTGTTAAATGGTATTGCCCATTTATTAATGAAATGGAATTATGTTGATCTAGCTTTTATTGATGATTGTACTAGCAATTTTCCGGCTTATGCTGAGGTAATTCGGCATTATTCGCCGGAGGTAGTGGCGAGTCGTTGTGGTATTAGTATTGAAGATTTAGAAACTGCTGCTAAATATTGGGGAAAATCAAAATCTGTACTTTCTTTATGGTCAATGGGTGTTAATCAATCTTCAGAAGGTACGGCTAAAGTTAGAACTATTATTAATTTACATTTAATGACGGGACAAATCGGTAAACCTGGTGCTGGTCCTTTTTCTTTGACTGGTCAACCTAATGCTATGGGTGGCAGAGAAGCGGGAGGGTTAGCCCATTTATTACCGGGTTATCGGTTGGTAAAAAATGCCCAACATCGCGCAGAAGTTGAGGATTTTTGGGGTTTGGAAAGAGGACAAATTTCCCCTGTTCCTGGTTTAACTGCTTGGGAAATGATCACTGGTTTAGAAACTGGAAATGTGGGTTTATTGTGGATTGCTGCCACTAATCCGGCTGTGAGTATGCCAGATTTAGAAAGAACTAAAAAGGCGTTATTAAAATCTCCTTTTACTATCTATCAAGATGCTTATTACCCTACGGAAACATCAGCTTATGCTCATGTTTTGTTACCTGCGGCACAGTGGGGTGAAAAAACTGGGATTATGACGAATTCGGAAAGAATGGTCACTCTATGTTCGGCTTTTCGTGAACCACCCAGAGAAGCAAAACCTGATTGGGAAATTTTCGCAGAAGTGGGAAGAAGATTAGGTTTTAATGATAAGTTTAATTTCCAAAATTCGGCAGAAGTTTATCAGGAATTTGTCCAATTAACTCGTCAGCGTCCTTGTGATATGTCGGGTTTAAGTCATGGGTTTTTAGCCGCACAAGGTCCAACCCATTGGCCTTATGCACAGGGTAGTAATTCAGGAACTAAACGTCTATATACTAATTTGCGATTTCATACAAATGATGGACGCGCTAAGTTTGGTGCATATTATTCTAAAGGACTTGCTGAACCACCGGATGAGAATTATCCTTTTATATTAACTACTGGTAGATTATATGGTCATTGGCATACACAAACACGCACCGGCAGAATTGAGAAAATTCGCAAACTGCACCCGCAACCGTTTATTGAGATTCATCCCCGTGATGCTGCTACTTTGGGTATTATTGATAATCAGTGGTTAGAGGTGCGATCGCGTCGTGGTACAACTAAGTTTCCAGCTAAAGTTACAAAAGCTATTTCTCCCGGTACTGTCTTTGTCCCTATGCACTGGGGTAAACTGTGGGCAGATGATGCAGAAGCTAACGCTCTTACCCATTCAGAAGCTTGTCCTGATTCCCTGCAACCGGAATTAAAAGCCTGTGCTGTGCAGTTAGTTCCAATTCTTGTAGAATCTACGGTTAAAAATTATCAACTTCAGTCTTCTCAGTGGTAAGCTTTTGTCTGAATCAGGATGTCCAGGATTAAAGGATAAACAGGATAAATAGGGTGAGAACAAAAACTTTATCACCAATTACCGATTAAAATCTTTGCAGCAAAGTATTAATTTGTTGCAGTTTAGCTGCTAATACACCACTGCTGATTAGTTCAGTGGCTGTGTCTATACCAGTTTGCATATCTGAACAAATACCAGTGCGCCATAGATAAAAACCACCATTCCATAGGGCTGTTTGGCTTAGTTCGCTGGTTTTTCCCGTTAAAATCCCCTGCATTTCCTTAATGAGTTCTTCTGTGGTTGTGAGGGGAACGTTTTTAGTGATAAAGCCATATTCACGGGGTGCGAGTTGTAGCCGGGTTAATACTTCTGGGTTTGATGAAGATAAGCCGATAATGGCTGTGCGATCGCGTGGTAAGTCACAACTACCCTCTAAACCCTTGATAAAAGTGTATTTATTCACCCCACGTAATCCCAAAGCAGTCTGAAACATTCCTTCTGTGGGTGGATGAACAAAACCGGCAATAATGTGAGCATCACTCGTATATGGACACCAAATCAACTCCATTGTGGCTAACGGTGGACGTTTCCCCAATTGCTCACGGTATTCCCACAAAGTTTGATTTAAAGGAAAATGCTTAGGTGTGTAAATAAAACCGATTCCTGTTTGTTCAAAAACCTGCTGGGTTTGTTCGAGTGATAAACCAGTCCAATCTATTCCTAAACCTTGCCAAATCTCGATTAAAGGTAAACCATATTTTGTCGGTAAGCGATCTCCTCCGTGCATAATTACAGGTTGTCCCGCAGCAGCTAATAATAAAGCCGTAATTATATTAATTGGTGCAGTGCGGGTTCTGCCATCATAGGGTACACCCAAAACTATCACAGGTTGGGCTATTGGTAGCAATTTGGGTCCGATTTCATAGTAACTGTCTAACATCCCTGCTAATTCTTCACCTGTGGGACGTTTAATGCGGTGAGCAATTAAAAATGCGCCAATTTGCGCTGGTGTGGCTTCACCTAATAACATCATTTTTGTTGCAGTAGCGGCTTCAGCACGAGTTAAATTATCTGATGTGTGAGTTCCACTACCTACTTTTTGAATAAATTCTCTAAATTTATTAGTCATTTGTTAGTTGTTAGTTGTCAGTTGTCAGTTGTCAGTGGAAAAAGGTAATAGTTTATTTTTAATTTTTTATTTCCGGAATATTATCTTTGACAAGTTGCCAAAAATATTGAATAGGGGGAATGTGGAGACGATCTTGAGTTGTTACCATCACTACCCGACGAGTTAAACTAGAATTATCAGCTAAATTACTATTTTCGGCTAGGGGACGAACTGCCAGGGTGGGATCATGTCTGGCTTCTATTAATGCTGATTGGGGAAGTAAGGCAATGAGTTCTCCTTGACGAACTACTCCCCGAAAGGCATCCAGGGTATTTACTTCTAAAGCTGCTTTGAGTGTAGCTTTCATCTGTTCAAATTTATCTTGAATCAGACGTTGCATTCCATAACCATCTTTAAATACCACTTGGGGATAACGAATTAACTCTAACCAGGGGATAGATTCATATTCAGATAGGGGATGATTTGCTGCGATGAGGACTTCTATGGGTTCTTCATATAGCAATTCTACGGCCATTTCTTTGCCGGTGATTAAAAAGCGATTGTGCATTACAATTGCTAAGTCTACTAAACCATCTTTGAGGACTTTCAGAGAGCGATCGCTTCCTAATGATGTGACTCGCAATTGCACCTCTGGATAATGATGACAAAATTTTTGTAACACTGGTGGTAGGTAAGAAGCACAGACTGAATGAATTGCTGCAATACATAGTTCTGGTTGCTTTCCCCCCATTAAATCTGTTAATTCCTGTGTAGCGGATTCCCATTCCTGGCAGATTTTATGCACACGAGGAAGTAAGCGTTCACCTCCTAAGGTTAATTTGGCATGGGTGCTGCGATGAAATAATTCTATGCCCAAATCTGCTTCTAATGCCTGAATTTGCCGACTAATAGTTGATTGAGTCACACCACATTGTTTAGCTGCTTGTTGAAAGCTACCTGTTTGAATGATCGCCAAAAAGGCTTGCAACTGCTCTAGACGCATTTTAATAGAACCTAAGTATAAATGAATAACTCTTATTAATTTAACGGGTTATCTGTATAATTTTAATTTAATTTAATTTGTTGTCCAGCATTTAATTTACATAATCACATTAGCAAAAATACTTGTGCATACTGAATTGATGCGTTGTATAACAACTGATATAGCAAGGAATAGGGAATAAAGTCAGAAAATTATTTCCCTCTGCCTCTTTCGTCCTGATTCCTGCTATGAGGTACATATCCAGCGGGCAAGATGCCCGCACTACAAGAGTTTCATAATTCAAGTTTGTACCTCATTAGAGCAAAATCTGCTGTATGATGACAGCCTGGAGATTGTCAAGTTGCTTTAACTAAGATAGAACCACCTTCAATTTTAGCTTGGTAAGTTTTCAGCGGTTTTTTAGCAGGACCTTCTTGTGCTTTACCATCAGGAGCAAATTTTGCACCATGACAGGGACAGACAAATTTACCTTGTTTTGCGTTCCAGTCGATGCTACAACCTTGATGAGTACAGGTAGGATTAACAGCAATCAGATTTTTTGCGGCTTTAGATGTGCCAACTACTAATACTGCGCCAATGGTTGAATTTTCTACTAATAGTTGCCCAGTTTTGTCTAATTGTGCTACAGTACCCACTTTTTGCCAGCCTTTCGTGGCAGCATTAGCAGATGTACTCGTTTCGGGAGAACAGGCTGCAATTGCGACAGGTAAGGAACTCGCTAAACAACCTAATCCTACCCAATTTATAAAGTCACGACGTTTCATATTTGCTGGTAATCAATATGTGATTTTTTACTAACATCTATTATTACTGGCGATGTTGGATAATGTCATTATTTAATTATTGATTTGTGCTGATGGAATTGAGGGCGCATACTCTGCAACTCTACGGTTTTTGTGAGTTTAAATCATTATTTTTGTTATAAATGCTTTATTAAAGTAGTAAGTTAATTTATTATTAAATAATTTAATTACATGAATTTTAACTAAACATAAAATAATCTTAATTGATTGTCATATAGGAATCCGGTTTAATTCTTGGAAAGATACGTAGGTGCGTTACGCGATTGCTAACACACCCTACAATACTCCACCAAAATGTAAATGATATTCAGGGATGTTATACATTGTAGCATTTTTAGTTATCTGATGTCTGTTCATTTCTCCAGTGTTAATTTCTGAGGAATAGATTTTGTCAGATTTTGAAATTAATTTTTTAACTATTAAGTTTGATGTATAATGAATTTTTGGTTTAGTATAATATTATAGCTATGAATACTTGCCATGATGCGGTTAAAAATGCTTTAATCTAAAAATTTGATAAGGAAAAAGAAAAAATGGATAATCTTTTTGGTAATTTAAACTTTCAGACACTACAAGAAAACCCAGATTTCAAAGAAGATAGTGTTAGAGAAGTAATTATTCTTCCTATTTTAAAAGCACTTGGGTATACAGAAACAAATATAGTTCGTAGTAAAACATTACAATAACAAATTAATAGCCGAAAGTATCAAAGAAATGTATCGAGTGCTAAAGTTTGATCGTTGGTTATCATTTGTATTTGCTCATAAAGATCCTGAATTTTGGCATTTAATTATTGACACTGCGGAAAGTTGTGGTTTTGAATATGTTGGTGCAGTACCGCAAAAAAACGGACAAACAAGTTTTAAGAAAAGACAAAATCCTTTTACAGTTTTGTCAGGACAACTAATCATTAATTTTCGTAAAGTTCGCAGTCCTAAAGCCATCATGAAAGCCAATTTAGGGATGGATATTGCAGAAATTGTCATTCAGACTATTGAAGGAATTATTGCAAAAAATGATGGTGCAAGCCTGGAACAAATTAATGATGAACTCATTATTAAAGGCTTAGAATTAGGTTTTTTAGACTTGTTAAAAAAACAGTATTCAGATTTAACACCAATTTTAATTGATAATTTTGAATATGACGAAAAAACAGAACTATTTACTCTGAAAAAAGACACGAAATTCAAGTCACATATTGATGTAAAATTGAGAATTAAATACTATTTGATTAGTTATTTACGCAGAATGGAACGAGAAAAGAAAAAGCCAAGTTTTGATGAAATAGTTTTGCATCTATTACCGCTTTTAAAAAATGGAACTACCCCAGAAAATCAAACTATTTTGAGCGTATTAGAAGATATTGGAGAACGAATAGGAGAAAATAGTTGGACATTAAAAAAAGAAGGTCAACTTTCATTATTTTGATTAGAGATAATCCAAAGTCGAAAAAGAAGGACTCGCATTTAAAAATCGAATAAATAATTTTTCCCAAATCGTGAATAGCAAGATCCCCGACTTCTCTAAGAAGTCGGGGATCTAAATTAAATTACCTATTAGCCAAATATTGATACATTTCCCATCTTGCATTAACTTCTGCTTGCGCTTGTTCTAGCAACAACTTGGCAACCTCTGGTTTACTCTTCGTCAACATCTTGAATCGGTTCTCCTGATACATTGACTTTTCCACCGATTCAGAAGGTGCTTTCATATCCAATTGTAAGGGATTTTTCCCCTGTGATTGTAATGCCGGATTATAGCGATATAACAACCATCTTCCTGAGTCTACTAGAGCCTTTTGCTGATGTAAACCTTTGGTCATATCAATACCATGAGCAATACAATGACTGTAAGCAATTATGATTGATGGCCCATCAAAAGCTTCCGCTTCTAAAAATGCTTTGAGTGTATGTTCATCTTTTGCACCTAACGCCACACTCGCCACATAAACATTACCATAAGTCATGGCCATTAAACCCAAATCTTTCTTAGGTGCAGGTTTTCCACCAGTCGCATATTTAGCAACTGCGGCTTTTGGTGTGGCTTTGGAAGATTGTCCGCCAGTGTTAGAATAAACTTCTGTATCCATGACCAAAATATTCACATTTTTGCCTGTAGAAATCACATGATCAATCCCACCAAAATCTATATCATACGCCCAACCATCACCCCCAACTATCCACACACTTTTCTTAACTAAATAATCAGCGAGGGATTGAAGATTTTTGAACGCAGATAAACGCGGATTAACGCGGATATTTTTTTCATTTATCTGCGTGTATCTGTGTTCATCTGCGTTTAAAATTTCTTGGAGTTTATGTTTGAGAATGACGATTCTTTCCCGTTGATCCCAAATATCAGCTTCGGTTTTTTGTTCAGATTTCAGAATAGCATTAACTAAATTATCACTAATTTCACTACTTAATTGTGACAATAATTCGCCTGCAAATTCCGCTTGTTTGTCTATAGATAAACGATAACCAAAACCGAATTCGGCGTTATCTTCAAATAAACTATTGGACCAGGCCGGACCTCTTCCCTCAGCATTTTGACTCCAGGGAGTTGTGGGGAGATTTCCCCCGTAAATGGAAGAACAACCGGTGGCGTTGGCAATGAGTGAGCGATCGCCAAACAATTGTGTTAATAATTTAAGGTAGGGTGTTTCTCCACAACCAGCACAAGCACCAGAAAATTCAAACAATGGTTCTTGTAATTGCTGCTGACGAATTTGGCTTACTTTCAAAGTTTTCCGGTCAGGATTTGGTAAATTCAAAAAGAAGTTCCAATTTTCCCGTTCTTGTTCCCGCAACGGTAATTGCGGACTCATATTAATCGCCTTGCGGGTGGGTTCTGCCTTGTTTTTGGCAGGACAGACGCTAACACAAATTTCACAGCCTGTACAGTCTTCTGGCGCTACCTGAATGGTGAATTTCTGGTTAGCAAAGTTTTTATCTTTGCTGTTAGTGGATTTAAAAGTTATCGGTGCATTGACTAACTCACCGGGTTGATAAGTTTTAGCGCGAATAGCCGCATGAGGACAAACCATCACACATTTGCTACATTGAACGCAGACATCACCATCCCAAACGGGTATTTCTTCTGCAACGTTGCGTTTTTCCCATTTTGCAGTGCCACTGGGGAAAGTTCCGTCAGCAGGTAAAGCACTGACAGGTAAATCATCACCTTCCCAGACCATGATTTTGCTAAGAACATTCTCGATAAATTTGGGTTTGGTAATTGCTAATTGCGTTTCTTCCCTATTACCTCTTACCAATGACCTATTACCGACTTCATGGAGATTTTCTAGAGTGTTGTCTACGGCTTTCAAATTCATCTTGACAACTTCCGCGCCTTTTTTACCATAAGTCTTTTCTATGGCTTGTTTGATTTTAGCAATTGCTGCTTTTTCTGGTAATACTCCTGCTAAAGCAAAGAAACACACCTGCATGATAGTATTGATTCTGTGTCCCATACCACTATTTTTCGCTACTTGACTAGCGTTAATAGCGTAAATTTTCAGATTTTTGTCAATAATCTGCTGTTGGACTTTTGGGGGTAGATTTTCCCAAACATGATCAGCATCATAAGGACTATTTAACAGCAAAGTCGCTCCGGGTGCAGCCGCTTTTAAAATATCAATACTTTCCACAAATCCCCAATGGTGACAACCGATAAAATTAGCTTTGTCTATGAGGTAAGTTGAGCGAATTTTTCCAGCACCAAAACGCAGATGAGAAACTGTCATTGAACCGGATTTTTTAGAATCATAAACAAAGTAACCTTGGGCGTTATTTTCTGTTCCCTCACCGATGATTTTGATGGAGTTCTTATTTGCACCAACTGTACCATCTGAACCCAAACCATAGAACATTGCGCGAACTACATGATCTGGTTCTGTAGAGAAATTAGGGTCAAAATTCAAAGAAGTGAAAGTGACATCATCATTAATCCCAATTGTGAAATGATTTTTGGGTTTAATTTGAGTGAGATTATCAAAAATACTCTTCACCATTGCAGGAGTAAATTCTTTAGAAGAAAGTCCATATCTTCCCCCAACAATTTTCGGAAATGTGGTTTTTTTCCAGCCTTCATAAATAGCTGTCACCACATCTAAATATAAAGGTTCTCCTGCGCTTCCGGCTTCTTTGGTTCTATCAAGAACGGCAATAGATTTAACACTATTTGGTAATGCTTCTATAAATCTGGAAACATCAAAAGGACGGAAAAGCCGCACTTTGATAACTCCGACTTTTTCCCCTTGGTTGTTGAGATAATCCACTGTTTCATGAACAGTTTCACAACCAGAACCCATAATCACAATTACTCTTTCTGCGTCAGTGCTTCCATGATATTCATAAAGTTTGTAATATCTGCCTGTGCGTTCTCCAAATTTGTCCATAATTTTTTGGACAATATCAGCACAAACATTGTAATAAGGGTTTGCACCTTCACGCGATTGGAAATAAACATCAGGATTTTGTGCCGTTCCTCGTAATACTGGTTTGTCTGGAGTTAAACACCGTTGACGATGTGCAAATACTAAAGATTGGGGAATGAAAGATTGTAAATCTTCATCTGCTAATAACTCAACTTTCTGCACTTCATGGGAAGTTCTAAATCCATCAAAAAAGTGCATAAATGGTACTCTTGCTTCTAATGTTGCTGCATGAGAAATCAGTGCAAAATCATGACTTTCCTGTACAGAAGCGGAACATAAAAAAGCGAAACCAGTCGCTCTTGCAGCCATGACATCACTATGATCACCGAAAATAGATAACGCATGGGTAGCTAAAGAACGAGCAGAAACATGAAGTACGAAACTGGTTAATTCTCCGGCAATTTTGTACAAGTTAGGAATCATTAATAATAATCCCTGAGAAGCGGTGAAAGTTGTACTTAATGCCCCCGTTTGTAATGCCCCATGGACAGCAGCAGCAGCCCCTCCTTCGCTTTGCATTTGGGTGACACTGGGAACTGTTCCCCATAAATTGGGTTTATTTTCTGACATCCAAGCATCAGCCCATTCACCCATATTTGAAGATGGGGTGATAGGATAAATGGCAATGACTTCATTTAGTTTGTAAGCTACACGGGCAACGGCTTCATTACCATCAATTGTGGCATAGGATTTGGTCATGATTTTCCTTTTTGTGTCTTTTCTGGTTGTTTAAACTGTATGCAGAGAAACCAAAAAGATAAGCATTAGAAATAGCTAAAGTCAGGAAGTTAATTTGTGATCTTTTTTACAGTTTTATGAATTGGGAATTATTAATTATGAATCATTTTGACTTTTAGCCAATATTTTAATTATAGCAGATGGTAAATTTTCTATCTATATTAATATTAATGTTGTACTCAAGATTTATGATCTTTGATTTATCAAGGTTTGATGATTTTTATGGGGTGGAGGTGCGGGAGGTTTTTCCGTTGTCATTTTATCCTAAATTAGCCTATTTCCTTTTTTTGGTTTTAGTACCTCACAAAATCGCGTTTCACTCAGTTACACGTTAAATAGGTAAAATAGACAAAAAATACTCAAGGAATAACTCGCAAGACAGACTCGCTTGATCACCTTTTAGATCAACTAACCCCATCTTTTGTAACTGAAAACCTTGCTCTGGAGTATAATCTACAGGAGTTGACTGGTTGACAATCGTCTTTGCCTCACCTTCCTCTCATTCATTCTCCCTTCTCGTTCCCAGACTCCGGCTGGGAACGAGTTTACAACATCATTCTAAAACCCTATCCAACTTTTTCTTATCATTTAGATATAGACAATAGCGATCGCTTGCTCAATTATGGCTTTCAGGTAGTGCTAAAAAAGGGTTAATTACCCTACGAATTTATTGTACTTCTTCCAATGAAACACCTAATTTATATGCCATACGGTTATTCTTTTTCGGAGATATTTAATAGAAAAACTTATTCAGATTTATCAATCTCATCCTTTATGGTTCAAGCAAATTGTCAACGTGATCGAAAATTTACTTAATCGTGATCCATCGCTGATATTAGAAAATACTGAAACTTTTCTGACAGATAATATGCAACAGGAATTTAATCTAATTATTAATCAACTTTCAACTAGGGAAAAAAAGATATTAATGATATTAGCAAATAATGAAACATCTTTATCTACAAGTGATATATTTAAACAATCATCTTTATCTTTAAATGAAGTAATTAATGGATTAGAAAAATTGGCGTTGCTGAATTGAGGTATGAAATTCCCAAATTGAACCTTTAAAACTCAAACCTCAGTGCGTCTCTGCGCCTTTGCGTGAGACTAAAATTCATACCCTTAATCAGCAACGCCGAAAAATTAAGCGATCGCTGTTTAATTACACAACAAAAATCTTGTTTTCAAATAAATGAACTTATCAAAACATATTTAATTCAGACTGAGTTCGTAGTTGGACTTTAACCCTAGCCCTTTCAAGCTAGCCCTTTCAAGATGGTGAAATTTGGAACGACAATTGGTTGTTTTAAGCTTCGCAAAACCGAAAATATGACCGAAAGATTCAAGATGGTAGTAATGAAACAACGTATTTCCGTTAGTCACCTTGAAAGGGCTAGACTTTAACTCCTAGAAAAAACGCCAAAAATAAACTCCCTCGATAGTCAACTAAAGAGAGAGTTTTTTGTAAATAATAAACCTGGCATCGAGCTATTTTCACGGAGGGCTACCCCTAAACTATCGTCGCCGCAGCAGCGTTTCACCTCTGAGTTCGGGAAGGGATCAGTGTGGTTCCACCGCGCCATAGACACCAGGAAACAATTAAAAATTAAAAATTCAGAATTAAAAATTAATTACCGATTTTTAACTTAGGGTATTCACAACCCTGAAGACTGCAAAAAGAACGAGAATCAGCAGTGATAATTAACCACCAAAAACTTACATTTTTAATTTTTAATTATCAATTTTTAATTGAATTAGAGGTCAAGCCCTCGGTCTATTAGTACTCCTCAGCTTCATACATTACTGCACTTCCACTTAAAGCCTATTAACGGGTGTTCTGCCCGTGACCTTACCTACAAATTGTAGTGAGAGTACTCATCTTGAGGTGGGCTTCCCACTTAGATGCTTTCAGCGGTTATCCTCTCCGCACTTGGCTACCCAGC
>NZ_VILA01000017.1:0-232578 GCF_009712025.1 Dolichospermum sp. UHCC 0406 | reverse complement strand
TGAAGTAATGCGGTTAGATACAACAGCATTATACAAATCTTTATGAAGTTTGCGGTGGTAGTGCAACATCTCACTGACTTGTTTATTAGGATATAGCCTGAAAGTTGCTCTACGTAACGCCATTAACTATTACCTTCATCTTCTTTGATAATATACTACTATTATATAATCCAAGAGCTTAGAGTGTCAATGAAAATGATAGATAAAAAACATCAAGAATGGCAACAACGAAATGCCGATAAAACTAGGGCTTATACGGCTAAGTATGAAGCATCAAGAGTCAAGGTTAGTGTTACTCTCAAGAAAGAGATAGCTGAACAAATAGACAAAATAAAACCACCGTCACAGACTTATGGCGGCTGGATACGCGAATTAGTCGAGAAATACATTGATAATTTGGAATAAATAAAATATAGTTGTCAATAACTCAACTATCCTCAAAAGTCTTTTACTTACAGTAAAAAACATTTTCAGGATGTTTCGTTATTGACTTGCTTACATCCCCACCCTATGAGTACATTGAGGGTGGGGAATTACGCAAAACTGTTAAACTAGATCAGAAAACTGTAATTTCTAGATTTGACAATTTCACCAGAAAAACAGCCATAAAGGATAACTATTATGAAAAATTTGCACAAAAATGCTTTAATGAAACAGCGTTTATCAAGTTCGTCTCAGCGTCATGTTTTAACTGGAGTCATAGCTGCTGGGTTGATGATGTTGCCGGGGCTAGTTGGTAGTAGTCCCGTTTTAGCGCAGCAAAAGCCAGAGCGGAATTCTTTAACCTATGGGCAATTGATTCAGAAGGCAGATAAAGGAGAAATTAGAAAGGTAGAATTGGATCAAACTGAACAGATAGCTAAGGTTTATTTAGCTGGACAAAAGCCGGATACCATACCTTTACAGGTGCGCCTTTTAGATCAAAATCCCGAATTAATTAATAAACTTAAAGAAAAAAACGTTGAGTTTGGTGAAGTTTCCTCAGCTGGCAATAGAGCCGCTGTGGGGTTGTTAATCAATCTGATGTGGATTTTGCCCTTAGTGGCTTTAATGCTATTGTTCCTGCGCCGTTCTGCAAATGCTTCTAACCAAGCCATGAGTTTTGGTAAATCTCGCGCTCGGTTTCAAATGGAAGCGAAAACAGGGGTAACATTTAATGATGTTGCGGGAGTCAAGGAAGCAAAGGAAGAATTAGAAGAAGTTGTCACTTTCTTGAAACTTCCAGAAAAATTCACAGCGGTAGGGGCGAAAATTCCCAAAGGGGTGCTGTTAGTTGGACCACCTGGAACTGGGAAAACCCTACTCGCAAAAGCCATTGCGGGGGAAGCAGGTGTACCTTTTTTCAGTATGTCTGGTTCGGAATTTGTAGAAATGTTCGTCGGGGTGGGTGCTTCCCGTGTCCGGGATTTGTTCAAAAAAGCGAAAGATAATGCGCCTTGTTTGATATTTATTGATGAAATTGACGCAGTAGGTAGACAACGGGGTGCGGGTATTGGTGGTGGCAATGATGAACGGGAACAAACTCTTAACCAGCTATTAACGGAAATGGATGGTTTTGAAGGAAATACGGGAATTATTATTATTGCTGCTACCAACCGTCCAGATGTCCTGGATTCGGCTTTATTACGTCCCGGACGCTTTGACAGACAGGTAATTGTGGATGTCCCCGATTTGAAGGGAAGACAGGAAATTTTGACAGTCCACGCTCAGAATAAGAAGATTGATCCTAGTGTATCTTTGGAAGCGATCGCTCGGCGCACTCCTGGTTTTACAGGTGCAGATTTAGCCAATTTACTCAACGAAGCTGCTATTCTCACCGCCAGAAGACGCAAAGAAGCTGTTACCGATTTAGAAGTTGATAATGCGATAGATAGAGTAGTTGCGGGTATGGAAGGAACTGCTTTAGTAGATAGCAAAAATAAACGCCTGATTGCTTATCATGAAGTCGGACACGCTTTAGTAGGTACGTTGGTTAAAGGTCATGATCCTGTGCAAAAAGTTACTCTCATTCCCAGAGGACAAGCACTAGGTTTAACTTGGTTTACTCCCAATGAAGAACAGGGTTTAATTTCCCGTTCCCAAATTTTAGCCCGCATTGCCGCAACTTTAGGCGGTCGTGCAGCGGAAGAAATCGTGTTTGGGAAAGCGGAAGTTACCACAGGTGCGGGAAATGACTTACAACAAGTTACCAGTCTGGCTCGACAAATGGTCACAAAATTTGGAATGTCTGATTTGGGTCCAGTTTCCTTAGAAAATCAAAACAATGATGTATTTTTAGGGCGTGACTGGGGAAATAAATCAGAATATTCTGAAGACATTGCTGCTAGAATTGATGCCGCAGTTCGAGAAATTGTTAACCGCTGCTATATTCAGGCTAAGGAAATAATCCAAGAAAATCGGTTAATTTTGGAACGAGCAGTTGATTTGTTGATAGAACAAGAAACTATTGAAGGTGATCTATTCCGCACAATGGTCGCTAACCATACTCAAGTTAAAGTTACTAATGAGCAGGTGTCTGTACCGATACTTTTTTGATAACTAATGCTAACAAATACATAGGGCTGGCTGAATAAACATAGAACCGTGACAAATCAATGACTTGAGACGGATAGAATTTAAAAACAAGTTTGTTCCCTGTTCTTTTTGTTCCCATTCTCGACTTATATGACTAACAATTCAGATTTTCGCATTGAAAAAGACTCAATGGGCGATCGCCAAATTGCCAACAACGTTTATTATGGTATTCAAACCCAACGGGCGATCGAAAATTTCCCCATTAGCGGGATTAAACCTTTACCTACTTATATAAATGCTTGTTTATATATTAAAAAAGCTACCGCTATTGTCAACGGAGAATTAGATTGTATTCCCGCAGATATCAGTAAAGCGATTATTCAAGCCACTGATGAAATCTTAGCAGGTGAATTACGAGATCAGTTTGTGGTTGATGTTTATCAAGCCGGTGCAGGAACTTCTCACCATATGAATATTAACGAAGTTTTGGCAAATCGCGCTTTAGAAATTCTCGGTGATCAAAAAGGTAATTATAAACTCGTTAGTCCCAATGATCATGTAAACTATGGACAGTCTACCAATGATGTTATCCCCACAGCCATTCGCATTGGTGGCTTATTGGCACTTTCTCGCACTTTGCAACCAGCTTTAGAACAGGCAATTTCGGCTTTAGAGGCAAAAGCTATAGAATTTCAAGATATCGTCAAATCTGGCAGAACCCACCTCCAAGACGCTGTACCTGTGCGATTAGGGGATAATTTTGGTGCTTGGGCGCAAATCCTCTCAGAACATCAAAACCGTCTTTACATTGCTGCTGGGGATTTAATGGTATTGGGTTTAGGTGGTAGCGCTGCGGGAACAGGTATGAATACTCACCCAGAATATCGGCAAAGAGTTGTGGATATCCTGTCGCAATTGTTGGAATTTCCCCTAGAAGCTGCACCCCATTTAATGGCTGCTATGCAAAGTATGGGGGCTTTTGTGAATGTTTCCGGGGCTTTGCGGAATTTAGCCCAGGATTTGGTGAAAATATCCCACGATTTGCGGTTAATGGATTCTGGTCCCAAAACTGGATTTAAGGAAATTCAACTTCCTCCAGTCCAACCTGGTTCTTCAATTATGCCCGGAAAATATAATCCTGTGATGGCAGAAATGACATCAATGGTATGTTTTCAGGTTATGGGATATGATAATGCGATCGCTTTTGCTGCCCAAGCTGGACAATTAGAATTAAATGTGATGATGCCCCTCATTGCCTATAATTTAATTCACAGCATTGAGATCTTAGGTAACACAATTTCGGCTTTAACTACAAGCTGTATTCAAGGAATTACTGCTAACAAAGAACGTTGTTTAGCCTATGCTGAAGGTAGTTTAGCATTAGTCACCGCCTTAAATACCCATATTGGTTATTTGAATGCTGCGGCTGTAGCTAAGGAATCTTTAGAAACAGGTAAATCTCTCCGGCAAATAGTTCTAGAAAAAGGTTTAATGACAGAAACAGAATTAGCAACAGTCTTGGATTTAGACCAAATGAGTGCAATTGTTCCTTTAAAATAAGTACAAAATACAAGATCCCCGACTTCTTAAAGAAGTCGGAGATATGATTGATAGCCTATTCAGGAAATATCTCAAAACCGGCACAATGTTGTGGATTAATAATACTAAAAATAGGTTTATTTAAAGTGAAAATCTTAGTAATATTCATCCTTTCCGCAATAGCAACAATCGTTGCATCCACAAAGTTTAACTTACTATCAGTATATTGGTCTAGAATCTCCGTCACCCTTTTTAAATCAGTTTTATCAATCCCTTCAATAATGACATTACTATGAGCTAATTCAGTTAAAACCTGTTTTGTTGTCGGATATCCTAACCGAGAAGCAAGCAAATGACAAACTTCAGGTAAAACTGTCGTTGGTAAAACCAATACTTCCTTCGAATCAACTATAACATCAAGGATACGCCCATAATTTTCGTCCTTAATATCAACAGTTGCCACTAAGAAACTTATATCTAAAATAGCCGTCATGATTATTTATTTACCTCATGATTAAATTCCTTAATACCTCTAGTTGGATCAATTTCCATTTCTCCGTTTTCTGTATCTTTGTCTGATAAATTGGGTTCACTAGACTCTCCTATACCAGAAATACTTAATAAAAAATTACTCTCCTCTGGTTCATTATTAATAGCCGCAGGAGTTAAATTCAGCTTAAAAAGTAAAGATTCAATAAAATCAGCTAATTCAGGAAGTGCTGCCAGTGGAAGTTCATTAATAGCTTGAGATAATTGTTCGTGGGTGAGACTTACAGAATCCATAATTGATATCATCCTTCTATCGAAATAACTTTTATCTGTTTTCAAAGAAATTGGTATTAATTTCTTCTTGGTTTTCCTATGCTTATATAAATTTAGTTTCTACTGTTATATAATAACGCAATTATTCCCCATACAAACACAAAAACTATTTGTTAGTCTAATTCGGGTTAAACCCTTAAACTTATTATATGTAAAGCTGCACAGAATCATAAAATCCATTAATTAATTCATCCATTTTCATCTGCGTTTATCTGCGTTTATCTGCGGTCAATTATTCTTAAAATCTTATCCAACTCCTGGATATTGACTGGCTGTACTATTAAGAAATATAAATTAATTGTAAAAAATATCCTAACTCCCTTGTAAATATAGGCTTTTCAGGAATTTGTCATTATTTATTAGCCAAGGCTTGACATTATTTATGGTGAATACTACCATAAGTGAAGAGACATTCTTGGTAAGGGCATCTCAGATGACAAAACGAAGTGATAAATTAATATAATTTCTCTTACCTCTGCGCCCTCTGCGTCTCTGTGGTTCGTTTAAATTACTCTAAAAATTGCAAAAAAGCAGAATCAAAAATCATGAAAATAGCCTTATTTGGTACAAGTGCAGATCCTCCAACTGCTGGACATTTAATAATTCTCAAATGGTTATCTGAACGTTATGATTGGGTAGGTGTATGGGCTGCGGATAATCCCATGAAGTCCCAACAAACACCTTTACCACACAGGGCAGCAATGTTAGAACTGTTAATTAAAGATATTAATGTTGCTAATCAAAATATTGCCTTAGAACAAGATTTAAGTAGTTGGAAAACTCTAGAAACTGTAGGTAAAGCAAAATTAAAATGGGGAGAAAATATTGAATATACTTTAGTAATTGGTGCTGATTTAGTAAATCAATTACCGCGCTGGTATCATGTTGAAGATTTATTAAAACAAGTGCAATTACTCGTAATTCCCAGACCAGGATATATAATAGATGATTCTGGTTTAGATAAAGTTAAACAAATTGGCGGAAAAATTGCCATTGCTAATTTGATTGGTTTAGATGTTTCCTCTACCGCTTTTCGTGAACAAGGAGATATTAATACTCTCACACCTCCCGTCATTGCCTACATTCATCAACAGCATTTGTACGAATGCCAATACGTAACCAAAAAAAGATTTTAAACCCCATAAATCAACAACCTTTAGCTGATTTTAAAGTTGGTGTTGATAATGTGATTTTTTCTGTAGATACTGCCCAAAATCGGTTGTTGGTTCTCTTAGTTATGCGACAGCAAGAACCATTTTTAAATGATTGGAGTCTTCCTGGCACTTTAGTTCGTCAAGGAGAATCTTTAGAAGATGCTGCTTATCGGATTATGGCTGAGAAAATAAAGGTAAATAATCTTTATTTAGCACAACTTTATACTTTTGGTGGTCCAAATCGTGACCCCAGGGAAAAAATTGATAGCTATGGAGTCCGTTATTTATCAGTTAGTTATTTTGCCTTAGTCAGATTTGAAGAAGCAGAATTAATTGCTGATAAAGTCGCAGGTATTGCTTGGTATCCTGTCAAACAATTACCACAATTAGCATTTGACCACAATGAAATTATTACCTATGGACATGGAAGATTAAAAAACAAATTAGAATATAGTCCAGTAGCTTTTGAAGTCTTACCAGAAACTTTTACCTTAAACGATTTGTATCAACTATACACCACAGTTTTAGGGGAAAATTTTGCCGATTATTCTAATTTTCGAGCGCGGTTACTAAAGTTAGGTTTTTTATCAGATACCGGCATTAAAGTATCACGAGGTGCGGGTCGTCCTGCCAGTTTGTATAAGTTTGATAAAGAAGCATTCGCACCGTTTAAAGATAAACCTTTGGTGTTTATTTAAGGAATAATAATTGAACGCAGATGAACGCAAATAGACGCAGATAAATTATGAAAATCGCTATCGCTCAAATTAATCCTATTATTGGTGATTTACTAGGAAATACTCAAAAAATCCTGGAAATGTCCCAACAAGCAGCATCAGAAAATGTTCGTTTATTATTAACACCTGAATTATCAATTTGTGGTTATCCACCGAGGGATTTATTAGTTAATCCTAGTTTTATAGAAGTAATTGATAACACATTGCAAAAATTAGCTGAAGATTTACCAGCAAATTTAGCTGTATTAGTAGGAACTGTTGTTAAAAATTCCCAAGCGCACATTTCTGGAGGAAAAAATTTATTTAATAGCACTGCTTTATTAGAAAATGGTAAAATTCAGCAATTTTTCCATAAAAGGCTATTACCTACTTATGATGTTTTTGATGAAAAACGTTATTTTGAACCAGGACTAGAAGCTAATTATTTTATATTAGATCATCTGAAAATTGGTGTAACAATTTGCGAAGATTTATGGAATGATGAGGAATTTTGGGGTAAGCGGAGTTACGCAGTTAATCCTATTGCTGATTTAGCAAATTTAGGAGTAGATTTAATTGTGAATTTATCCGCTTCACCTTACACTGTTGGTAAACAACATCTGCGAGAAGCGATGTTAAAACATAGTGTAGTTAATTTCCAGCAACCGATTATTTATACAAATCAAGTTGGTGGAAATGATGATTTAGTTTTTGACGGACGCAGTTTTGCTTTAAATAAACAAGGTGAAATTGTTTGTCGTGCAAAAGGTTTTGTATCTGACTTTTTGACTGTTGAATTTAATAGCAATAAACAAGATTTAGATTTCGGTGATATTTCTCCTGTTGATGAATCTGAAGATGAGGAAATTTGGAATGCTTTGGTTTTGGGAGTAAAAGATTATGTTGGTAAATGTCGCTTTTCTAAAGTATTATTGGGTTTAAGTGGAGGAGTTGATTCCGCTTTAGTTGCGGCTATTGCGACTGCGGCATTAGGAAAGGAAAATGTGATTGGTGTGTTAATGCCTTCTCCCTATAGTTCGGAACATTCTATTAGTGATGCTTTAAAATTAGCAGCAAATTTAGATATTCAAACTCAACTTTTACCTATTGGGGAATTAATGGCAAGTTTTGATAATTCCCTAGATGAATTATTTGCAGGAACAGAATTTGGGATTGCGGAAGAAAACCTGCAATCTCGAATTCGTGGTAATTTATTAATGGCAATTTCTAATAAATTTGGCTATCTACTTTTATCTACTGGCAACAAATCAGAAGTTGCTGTTGGTTATTGCACCCTTTATGGTGATATGAATGGTGGTTTATCAGTCATTGCTGATGTTCCCAAAACTAGCGTTTATTCTATCTGCAAATGGTTAAATTCTCATCAACAAAAAGAAGTTATTCCCGAAAATATTCTCACGAAAGCACCAAGCGCAGAACTTAAACCGGGTCAAGTTGACCAAGATTCTCTTCCACCTTATGAAATTTTAGATGATATTCTCGACCGTTTGATTCATCAACATCAATCAGCAACAGAAATTATTAGCGCAGGTCATGAACCGGCAATTGTAGATAGAGTATTACAATTATTATCTCGTGCGGAGTTTAAACGCCGACAAGCAGCGCCGGGATTAAAAATTACTGACCGCGCTTTTGGGACTGGTTGGAGAATGCCTATTGCTAGTAGTTGGTCAGCCTTGAGGAATACTTCTTCTCCATAATTTTTACTGATGTGTATTAACCTCAATTAATTCCACACACTTATCCAAATTATCCCTAAATAACGGCTTATTGGCCTATAACTAAGTAGGTGAACGGAAAAAACCGTAGACGCGAAGCGGCTTCTCGAAGAGTAATATGTAAAGAAAAGTAAAATCGCCCAAACCCTCTTCACTCTTGCCTCTTGCCTCTGGTTACTGAGCGAAGTCGAAGTATTGCCTCTTGCCTAGTGCCATAATGACGATTTTCAATGCTAACCTACTTACCATGACTAACACTATTCATCCACAGCATAAATTGCGAAATTTTAGTATCATCAACCCTACCAAAATATTAATAGGTATAATTGCCACTGTTCCCATAGCTTTAGGCTTACCCGCAAAAGCTTTAGAAATACAGGTATTACCTAAAAATCCCCAATTGGGGGATACAATTTCCGTAGTAATTGAGGCAGATTCCCAAGAAAAGATTAGTAACCCCACAGTAACAGTTGGGGAAACAACATATCCAGCTTTTAAAATTGCCCCTCGTCAATACCGTTCTTTTATTCCCACAACTCCCTTAGAGAAAGCTGGAGTGAGAACAATCAGAATTTCCCAAGATGGACAAGAACAAAACTTATCAATAAAAGTGCGCGATCGCAAATTTCCCGTGCAACGCATCACCTTACCACCCGGAAAAGCTGGAGTTAATGCTACCGAATACGAACTCAAGCGAGTAAAAGAATTAAAAGCCTTACAAACACCGAAAAAATATTGGCATGGCCTGTTTCTCACCCCCAACGCGGGGCGAACCTCTACTAAATATGGTGTCCGTCGCTACTACAATGGCGAATTTGCCAATGACTACTACCATCGTGGACAAGACTATGCAGGAGCAACAGGTTCATCTGTAGTTACCCCAGCGGCGGGGAAAGTGGCTTTAGTTGGTACAGTATCCCAAGGCTTCCGCGTTCATGGTAACGTAGTCGGCATTGATCACGGTCAAGGTGTTATCAGTATTTTCATGCACCTAAGTCGGATTGATGTCAAAGAAGGTGATTTTGTGCAAGCAGGGCAAAAAATTGGTGCAGTCGGTTCAACAGGTGCATCTACCGGACCACACTTACACTGGGGTTTGTATGTAAACGGACAATCTGTTGATCCAATCCCTTGGAAATCTCAACAAATTGATTAAGTTTCTCATCTTCAATACCTTTGCCATAGGCTTTTTTGAATTTGGCGAAGGTATTGATATTGTGACTTTTTTAACCCAAAATACTTATATACAAATGGTATAATTTGGTAAAATAAATAATTCAGTAACACAGTAATAGGGGACTTCAACCCCTGATTTATTCCCTAATCTAGACTAATTCTGCTATTGTATTCTGGGTGATTGATAGCATATCTGTTTAGTTTGGCTATCGCAAAGTATATATTTCTAAGTAAAAAATATATACTTTTAACCTGTGTTCCTTCCATACTACCCACAATGTTTTATGAGTATTGAAAAAATAGTAGAACAAGCTCTTCAAGATGGTCACTTGACACCAGCAATGGAAGCAGAAGTTGGGCGGATTTGCGGTAACGCCTCAGAACTGCTGATCGAAGAGTACATGGCTTTAGATCGCCTCATGGGGGCATTGTTGACCGGTGAAGTAGTAGCAGTACCTCGCAAACAATTTATCAACGTCATGGAAGAATTGGTACTCAGCAACGTCATTGCCAAAGTAGCAGAAATTGAAGTAACCAGCGAAATTTCTCTAGATGTGGGCGATATAACCGCCTATGCTCTGAACAGGCTGCCTCCTCTGTATGCAACGACGGAAGAAGGCGCGAAATATCAACGAGAAAGAGCTAACACAGAACTTGATGCTTTAATATCCCAACAAGTTAGCGAAGCCATCTGTAAGTATTTAGATACACCAGATTTCTTCCCAGAACGTCAATCATTGAACAAGACCACTGGCAATGAAGTTTTAACTCAAGTTAGTACATTGCTTCAGACCCATGCGGCTAATTTTGAGCCACAATAACTGATAATTGATAATTGACAATTATCAATTACTTAATATTTTTATTCACGAACTGATACCTGTGTGCCGATATTTACTTGGCTATACAACATTCTCACGTCAGAATTACGCATTCTTAGACAACCATGAGAAACCGCCGCTCCTACCAAGTCAACATTTGGTGTCCCGTGAAAGCCAATTTCATTCCGGCCGTCTGACCAAAAACCAATCCATCTATCCCCCAAAGGACTATCAGTACCACCATCAAAGATAGCTCCTGTAATTGGATGTCGCCAGATAGGATGATGTTCTTTGTGGATAATTTTAAAATCGCCAGTTGGTGTTTCCCAGCCCTTTTTACCGATAGCGATTGGGTAACTAGCTATAACCTCATCATATCGAGAAACATAAACACGGCGATCGCTTAAATCTACAACTACTTTAGTTGCATTTAAGTCCGGTACTGATGGCTTTGGATTATTAACTGGATCTGTAACAGCATCCAGGCTTGATTTCTGTGTTTTCCAGGGAGAATCCAAGTTAATCACCGCAGCTTTTTGGGGAGAGGTAGGTACAGAAGCCGCAATGGCACTACTCCCAATTTCCACTGGTGAACCCTGCGGATAAACCTCTGTGGATGCAGATTGATTTAACTGCCCTGTTGTTCTCATCGTTTGCCAATGGACAGCCAGAGATAAAATTGCTGTACCAAAACAGAGAAACATGACCATACTCGCTACAGATTCATTTCTTGCCATTGCCATCGCCTATTATTTATCCCTGACATATTTAGCTGGAGGTGAGAATTTTACTGATTAACAATTGACAATTAGCCATTATTTATTGCCTATTACCAGTTACTAGTCAAGTATTTAGTGGCCAGTTTTCAATCTGATCACTATTCCCAACCTCACAAAAATTTGATCCGTGTTTTCTTTTGTCTTCCTTTCCCATCCCTAATCTTATGACCAATAAAACCCTGAAAACTCCTTTCTATATTTATTTCCGTGTTCCGATTATAAATCCGTCACCTTACTGAGGAACTTTTGACCAATGATCAAGTCTAATAGGAAGGAGTGATTTAAAGCTAGACCGATCCATGAGTCAATCCATTAGTGTATCTTGGTCAACAGTTGATGCCACCTACCCAGCAGCATCGGTGCAAGTTGACAAACTCTCAAACCACGACCTTATTTTACGCTGTCAAGTCGGATTGCGTCCAGACCGTGCTGCCTTTTCAGAACTATTGCGCCGCTATCAGACTCAAGTTGATCGAGTTTTATATCATCTAGCCCCTGACTGGTCTGACAGAGCCGATTTAGCCCAGGAAGTTTGGATTCGTGTCTACCGAAATATTAACCGACTACAAGAACCTGCCAAGTTCCGAGGTTGGTTAAGTCGGATTGCCACTAATTTGTTTTATGATGAATTACGTAAACGCAAACGGGTAGCCAGTCCTCTATCCCTAGATGCTCCGCGATTGTTAGCCGACGGGGAAATGGATTGGGAAATTGCCGGTGATACCCCAAGTCCAGATGAGGAAATGACGACCAGAGAATTTTATGAACAGTTGCGAGAAGCGATCGCTGATTTACCAGAGGTTTTTCGGACTACAATTGTTTTGAGAGAAATTGAAGGACTGGCCTATGAAGAAATCGCCGAAATTACCGGAGTTTCCCTGGGAACGGTGAAATCTAGAATAGCCAGGGCCAGATCAAGATTACAAACTCAATTGCAAACCTATCTAGATACATAATCTACATCATGTTTCCTCAATTTTATGGCAGATTTTAAGAAATATTAAGGACTGTCAACGAAAATATATATTTTCTGCCATTGAGAAGCAAAAATGAATCAACAGGTACTATAAATATGGAGAAGCGCGATTGTTTCGAGTTATTAAGTGCTTACCTGGATGGCGAAGTCACAGCTACTGAACGCAGGCAAGTTGAAGAGTGGCTTTCAAATGATACTTCTATTAAGTGCTTGTATAAGAGACTGTTAAATCTTAGAAAGGGTTTACATGACATCCCTGTTCCCGCAACTGCTCAGTCATCAGAGGTAACGATTAACCAAGTTTTAACGCGTGTTAATCGCCGTTACCGCTTGAACTGGATGTTAGGTGGTGCAGCCGCTGCGGCTTGTATTCTGGGAACAATATCTGGTTTATTCCCAGGTAATTCCAGAATGGTAGAAATAGCCACAACACAACCAACAGAATTAACACCAACAGCCACAGATTCGCCTTTAATGGTGGCTTTAAATAACCCAGTCATTGAAATTCCCAAAACAGCAGTCGCTACCGGTCAAAAGCCAGTTAATAACCTCAATTAATTACCTGGCGGGTAAACTTTTTGTAATATCATAAAATACAACCAAGCCCAATCTGGAAATGAGCCGTTTAGCTTGTAAACCTCTATGTAATGGCGATTATAGAGGTTTTTTGATGTCGGTTAATTTCTTTGCTAGTAATCTTCTAAATTATCTAATGCATTCTTTTAATTTTAATCACTCAAAACCAAAGAAACAAAAGCTGTTCCTTTTGGTAAATTATGGGTAATAAATTGTTTAGCTATAGATACACTTTGTTGAGGATCATCAATTTCACTTAAATCTAATGATCCAGGATCTTCGGATATTTGATTATTGATATAATACCATAAATCTACACCTAAAACGGAAATATTTCCTTCGGCAATTTCGTTAATAAATTCCAGTGCATTAGCAGGAGTTAATAGCAATTCTCCAGCTTTAATAAATCCTGTTTTTTGATATTTATCAATTAATTTCATGTTTGTACTCCTGAATTTACTTATTAGTGAAAATATTCCTGATATTTATTAATCAACATTTAATTTAGTATTGTTTTTCAATCCAGTTAGGATCATTAATATCACTTACCTGAACTACATCACCTGTGATGTCATTACAGACGATGTATGCACCATCACTCCTGTAATATACAGTAGCAGGATCATCTTTTCTTGTACCATCCATATTATACCTTTTATCTCTTGTTTTTTCCGTTTTACCAGGATTTAAGTAAACTAATTCCAGCATTTCTTCTGTCCAACCCCTTTTACTCATTTGTTGTTTTATTTTTCTTCCAATATTTAATTTTGGCATCTTGATTGAAATTGTTTTTTAATATTTGTTTAGTTGATATATTTTAATTATAATTACATTGCGTAATAAGGGGATATGGAACAGATACTTTCACTATTTTTGTAATTCTCTAATTCTATCTTGCGCTATTTTTAACAATTCTTCATTCCCTTTCTGTTGCTGGTAAAGTTTCACTGCTTGCTGAAAGTCAGCTATAGCCGCTTGCTTATCTCCTAAATCATAATGGATATATCCTAGAACGTGGTAGGCTTTAGAATATTTAGGATTAATCTTGATAGCTTGGGTGTAATCAGCTATAGCTGCTTGCTTATCTCCTAATTCATAATGGATATATCCCCGGTTTTTATAGGCAATGGCAAAGTTAGGATTAATCTTAATAGCTTGATTAAAATCTGCTATTGCTGCTTGTTTATCTCCTAAATCAGAACGGCTATTTCCCCTCTGGTGGTAGGCAATGGCAAAGTTAGGATTGATCTTGATAGCTTGGTTAAAATCTGCTATGGCTGCTTGTTTATCTCCTAAAGAGTAATGGGCAATTCCCCTATTTTGGTAGGTTCTGGCATCATGAGGATCAAGATTAATTGATTCATTATATAAAGCGATCGCACCTTGATAATCTTTCAAGTAATCACGAATTCTGCCCTGATCATGTTTAGATGCAGAGTTATTTCCTTGTGTAGCAAATAGTTTTACTGATTTTTGTAAATCATCTATAGCCTTCTGGTTGTTTTCAATATTGCTGTAAGCAACTCCTCTACGAGAATAGGCTTCAGCAAATTTAGGATCTAAACGAATAGCTTCAGTTAAAGTATTAATAGCTCCTTGAGAATCTCTTTTATCAAGTTTATCATTACCTTGCTTTAAAAATTCCTCAGCTTTCTTTGTTGTTGCTGTTAGAGCAGCTTGATAAGATAATACCTGATTAACAATATAACCACCAGCAAAACTAATAGCCACTGCCATACCCAAACCAAGCATAATTTTCGTAGGAAACTTTTTAGGGGGTGGAGGTGGTATTACAATAGTTTTATCAGGTGGAATTAGTGCTTGTAACGCCTCAGTTGCATTCTTATAACGCTGACTAAAATGGTCACGCACCATCTTAGTTAAAACTTCTGCAAACTCATCACTAACTTGGGCATAATTACGCCAGATAATTTCCCCAGTATTCGAGTCTTCCTGAAATTGTCCTGGTACTAATCCAGTTACAGCTTGAATACCAATCATGCCCACAGCATAAATATCACTAGCAAATTTAGGTTTACCACCTGCCTGTTCCCCCGGCATATATCCAGGTGTACCAATGCCTACAGTTAGACTGGTTTGCCCTTTGGAATTAACAGTATAAACCCCAATTTCTTTAACTGCACCAAAATCAATCAAAACAATTTTGCCACTTCACCAATTTGCTTGATAATTTTGTATCTACTCAGAAGTGTAGTCATCTGATTGGGATATAAAGAGGGTTTCCTAAATCAATACCTTGTCCATTTTTTGTAGGTCGGGTTAAGCGACAGCGCAACCCGACGCATTTGTTGGGTTTCATACCTCAATCCAACCTACAAATCAAGACTTTTTGCGATTTGGACAAGGTATTGCTAAATTAAATGTATTATATGACTCAATTTCCCACTTTTGGCTAATAATTTGATTTTTTTATATAAAATTACGTAAAGATGTTGGTACAATTTAAACGAACCTGCATGGACTAATGAAATAACCCACGCAGTTGAATTTTGTTTATTTAGCCACGTCCACGAAGCGTACCCCAGGTATCTTTCCAATTTCCAGATTTTTTACCAACCTTGCATTTCCACCAACTCCATACACAAATCATTGATTTGCTCCAAGTCAGGACGATGTGATAAACTAGATTGCTCATAAAAAACATCCATTTGAGCAACCAAATCTTCCGCCATTTTCATTAATTGCTCATAACTATAATCACCTCGCAAAATAGCCTTTAAATCATCAATATCACCAGCTAAATTTCTATCTACAGTCACTTCTCCCCGCTGCAAAATTTCCAAGCCACTGCGTAGTAATCGAATACAGTGCATTCCATGTTTTAAATCATAACCTGATTTTTTTTCCATTTCGGCTCTAGCAGGATTTCTATTTTCCTGCCAAGATATATAAGCCTTCCATTCTCTTAAAGCAATTTGATAACTTTGACTTTTTTGCAAAAGGCGAATAAAATCTTTACGGCTATGAGTTAAATTTTGGGTATATGCTAAAGTTTCATCTGCTAAAGTGTACTGTTTCAAAACACCTTTAAAATCAATATCCCCAGTCAGCAACTTATATAACTGTTCTGATTCTTCCAAAAACTCAATTTTCCCCCTAATTAGAAGATAAAGATATTCCAAAAAAGCATTTAACTCATCTTTGCTTAACGGAACTTCATCCATAATATCAAAATCGGCAGGAAGAGGTTTCTTCGTAGGTGGATTTAACAACCATTTACGATGAGTTTCCATCTTCTTAATTTGAGCAAAAGCATAACCAGAATAAGTATGCTTTACCTTTTTACTCAAAAATAAATGACGGTGATTAATTAAATGTTGTCCGACATTTGTTAAAAAAGGATAATTCGTTAACCACAGCAATTCTAAAACATTGGGATTTGCACCAGCTAATAAATGAATAACCTTTCTTAATTCATAAATAACCGTATCTTCATTACCATCTATAAACGGAAATATCCCCGTTTCATCCCAACCAGAATCCTTTTGTTCAATACTATCAAAGCCTAAATAATAGCGTTTAGGAGCAATAAATACACCACGATAATCATAATCTGATTCAGGACGATTTAAACCATAACCATGACTACCAGCTAAACCCACAAAAATAGTTCTTTGTTCAACTTCAATTCTTTTCATCTTTATCTAATAAAAATTAAATTTTCATTTTCAGTATTAACTAAATTATAATTGATAATTCGTAACAGTTATCACCTTTTTCTACTAAAGTTCTCCCGATTTTGTTGGGTTTCACCTCCCTCTACCCAACCTACAATTTTCTTAAATTATTTATGAAAAATCTGAAAGTGAATAGTAAAAAAATCTGAGCAACCCTATTTAAATTGCTCAGATTAGTTAAAAAATTTTCCGTCTGTGTCATGGTTAACTACAAACACCAGAATTATCTTTTCGGAAATCAGCGAGAAATAAAATTATATTTTCTCAAAGGTTGACTGATTAACCATCAATCAGGTAATATAGTAGATTGTCTGTCTAATTCCTGCTCGGATCAGGTAGACATACTGCAAAAGCTGGCAAAGCTATAAATAATAGCGTCTCTACAGGAGATTATAGCCAGCTACCTGTACGGCAACCTCAAGGACGATTTAATGACTTACGCGATTATTGAAACTGGCGGTAAACAAATGAAAGTAGAAGCAGGTCGCTTTTACGACATTGAACTACTAACCGCTGAACCAGATGAAAAAGTTACCATCAACGCAGTATTACTTGTACATCACGAAGGCGCAGTTTCCATTGGACAACCTTTAGTAGAAGGTGCAACCGTGGAAGGGACAATTATGCGACACTTTAGAGGTCGCAAAGTCCTGGTGTATAAGATGAAACCTAAAAAGAAAACCCGCAAAAAACGGGGACATCGCCAGGAAATTACCAGATTTTTGATTAATTCTATCAATCTCAACGGCGAAGTTTTAGCTTACGAAGAAGCACCAACGAGTCCTGAACTTCCCGTTCTTGATACTGACTTTGTGGAAGAAACCGCTGACGAATCATCCGAAGAATCATAAAAAAAGGTTTAAGTTACTAGTTAGGCAAGGGGGAAAAGGTGATAGAGAGTAATTACCAATTACCAATTACTTTTTTCCCAGCCTAAACTGGATAACTAGCAACCTGGGATAAATAAAGTAAATAGAAAAGAGGGAATCATGGCTCATAAGAAGGGAACTGGTAGTACGCGAAACGGTCGTGACTCGAATGCTCAACGACTAGGCGTAAAACGTTATGGTGGACAAACTGTACGCGCAGGTAATATTCTAGTCCGTCAACGTGGTACTAAGGTTCACCCTGGTAACAACGTTGGTATTGGTAGTGATGATACCTTGTTTGCTTTAATTGACGGTGTAGTTACCTTTGAAAGAAGAGGTAAAAGCCAGAAGAAAGTTAGCGTTTATGCAGTAGCCGCAGAACTCGTAGAAGCTGTAGCTGGTTAATTCGTTATTAGTCATTGGTCATTCGTTATTAATTAATTAATGACCAGTGACTAATTTTAAATGTAGTGATTGATAAGTGCGCCTATTCCTAGTCCTAACAGTGAGCAAAAAGATATACAGCCAAAAGCTAGTGCTGGTTTTAAACCAACTGTTTGAAAGTCTATTTTGGCTAGGATGGTCGCTGACAAAATTAGTAAAGTATCAAGAAATACCCGAAACCAGGCAATCATTAGAAAAAATAGGAAAGCTGCTAAGATAGCCACAAGAAAAGTCCTAGCGTTTGACTTGAAGAAAATATGAGAATAATCATCTAGTTTTAGCCAAGGGTTAGTGAGCAATATCAGGGACAGCAGGATAGTTACCGCAGTTATCAGCCGTACATACCACGGGGCCTTTTCTTCAAATATCAACCAGCCCAATGTACTGTAACTCAGTAATATAAGTGTTAAGGAAAACCAAGGTATCTTTTTCAAAATTGACATATAGCAGGAGTCAGGAATAAAACGGGCTTTAAGCAGTTGATAAATGTAAAAGTTCTGTACCTTACTCAGTTACAAATCGTTCTATACTGATGTAATCAGTATCGGTTTCATTGATTATTTCACAGATTTACTGAACTCATCAGGTTTCTAAATGTTGAATTCCATCCCTAATTCCCAATTTAAGAGAATAAAGATCAACATTTAGTTAAATATGTTCATAAATATTTGTAAACTGTTAGCAGTTGAATAGCCATCTGGCATATCATTAAGGATTGATCATGAGACAAATTGTTATCGTCGAGCGCGTATGCCTAATTGGTCATATCGTTTCTATGGTATTTGGACTGCTGGGGATATTGATTGTTATTCCCAATGCTGAACTAATTGTTAGCTTATCAGAAGTCGGACAGAGCGTCATGCAGTGGAGTATGGCGGGTGGTGGTGTGGTATATATGATTTTGGGGGCGCTGGGAGTGTTCCTTTATGCTTACCGAACTTTAGGTTTAGCACGCGCTTTAGGATTTTTAATCCCATCTTTATCAATTTCCCTAACTAGCGAATTACTAGGAACTAGCACAGGCTTTCCCTTTGGTTACTATAGCTATTTGAGCGGTCTGGGTTATAAAATTTCCGGGTTGGTCCCTTTTACAATTCCCCTTTCCTGGTTTTATGTGGGATTAGTTTCTTATGTGTTGGCTCGTGCGGGTTTAGAAGTAGATAAAAAACCCAGCTTGTTCCGTCACGTGGGAGCTATTGGTTTAGGGGCTTTACTACTCACTTCTTGGGATTTTGTGCTTGACCCAGCCATGAGTCAAACTTCCCTTCCCTTCTGGTATTGGCACCAACCGGGGGCTTTCTTTGGAATGCCTTATCAAAACTTTGCGGGTTGGATGGGTACTGGTTCGTTATTTATGACTGTAGCGGCTTTGTTATGGAGCAAAAACCCGGTTAAGTTAGACCATTACCAACTAAATGTACCTTTATTGGTTTATTTGGGTAACTTTGGTTTTGCCACAGTCATGAGTTTAGCCGCTGGGTTTCCTATTCCTGTACTGCTAGGTGTGGCACTGGGTGTAGCTCCGGCTGTGCTGCTGTGGTCTAAAGGTTCTAGTACACCTGCAACGGTGAATATTGAAGCAGCTACTCAAGAAGTTGCTGTTGCTAATGTGAAGGTTGCTTTCAAATAGGGAAGAGGGAAGAGGGAATAGGAGAAGAAATTCTGCCAATTACCTCTTTCCCAATTACACAAAAAGAAAGCTAAGAGGTTGTTTGAAAAGTATTATATGAAACCCATAATCTCCAAAAACCTAACCCCCATTCCCTTGTAGGGAAGGGGGGTTTTAAAGCCTCTCCCCTGGTCGGGGAGAGGTTTGGAGAGGGGTCTGTTTACACATGAAAAACTTTGAAAACATCCTCTTAGACCGGGGAGTGTCAAGCACATTATTTCTCGTAAAGTATTGCGTCAATTTTGGCATCACTCCAATACTGTTAAGTTAATTTGCCTAAATTGCGCGAAAATCTAAACTAGCTAGTTTATAGAAAAAAGTCAGGGTTAAAATTGCTAAATATTATTCCGCTTCTATTGCTACTTATCCAAGTACCTGCAACAGCCATTTTACTTTCCCGGTTGCTCAAAGGTCCAGGACGTTATCCAGCCCTCGAACCACAACAACCGACACCAGAACTTTTGGGAACTGTGAGTGTGGTTGTACCGACACTAAATGAGGCATTACGGATTAGTCCGCTGTTAGAGGGTTTGAGTCGCCAAAGTTACGAAGTTCGGGAAATTATTGTGGTTGATAGTCGCTCACAAGATGGTACTCCCGACTTGGTGAAAACCGCACAAATAACAGACCCCCGCTTTTGGGTGATCACAGATGACCCTTTACCCCCTGGCTGGGTTGGTCGTCCTTGGGCGTTGCATAATGGCTTTTTATTCACATCTGAGGGGAGTGAATGGTTTTTGGGCATGGATGCAGATATTCAACCCCATCCTGGTTTGGTGGCGAGTTTGGTGAAAACTGCGATCGCTCAAGGTTATGATTTGGTATCTTTATCACCGCAGTTTATTCTCAAGTATCCGGGAGAATGCTGGTTACAACCGGCTTTGTTAATGACGTTACTGTACAGATTTGATCCTACGGGTATTTATACTGAACAACCGGAACGGGTCATGGCTAATGGTCAGTGTTTTTTATGTCGTCGGTCTGTATTAAGGGCTGTGGATGGCTATAGCAGTGCTAAAGGTTCTTTTTGTGATGATGTGACTTTGGCGCGGAATATTGCCTCTCAAGGCTTTAAGGTGGGCTTTTTAGATGGTGCTAAGGTGCTAAGGGTGAGGATGTATGAGGGGGCGTTAGAAACTTGGAATGAATGGGGACGCAGCTTAGATTTGAAAGATGCTGCTTCTCCTGCTCAGATTTGGGGGGATTTATGGCTATTGTCTGCGGTGCAGGGTTTACCTCTTTTGATTTTATTGGGTTATTTGTTGCTTCCTAGTTTGGTGCTTTCATTGCCGGCGATGTTGTTGTTAGGATTGAATATATTTTTGGTGGTGATTCGTTTTGCTTTATTATTAGCGATCGCTCCCTCTTATGATCGTCAAGATGCCAACGGTGGTTGGTTATTCTGGCTTTCTCCTTTAGCTGACCCTTTAGCGGTGCTACGCATCTTTTTATCTGCATTTCACACTCCCAAAGAATGGCGCGGCCGGAAATACGGTGATTAATGCTATTTAGGGCGTTGACTGAGGGTATCGCTCTTTATCTGATTGGGGAGAGCGATCGCAATCATTAGAAAATATCTTGATTTCCAAGCCATACTGATTAAAATTCAAGTATGAGCAAGGAAATCATTTGTGGATTGAACAAAATCTCATGAGGATATGGAGATCAGTCTAATCCTCAGTAATAGGCGCTTCCCATGCTGCATTCCAGGATTGAGGTCCGATTTTACCATCAACCTCCAGTCCCTTTTCTTGCTGAAACTTGATTAATACTTCATGATCGCGTTCGCTAAAAACGCTATCGTCTCCCTTGCCAGTAGTGCCACCAGAACCCAGATTCCATCCCCGGTGAATCATCTGCCGCTGCCACAGTAGTATTTCACTCCCTTCCATGTAGGGACTGGTTAGGAAGATATACCGTCCTGTCCATAATGGATGAGGAGGAAGAGGGGTAACATCGTCACCCGATGTATAATTTGGTCTACCATAACCCACAATGTTTCCACGCCTTGTGCGTCGCATAACCTGTCCACCATTGGAATCATTCCCTACAGAAGTATTCCCTTCAATAGCAACGATAGAGCCGTCAGAATTGACTTTTTCTACAATACCAACGTGATCTGAAACTCCATCATTTTTCCAGTCATAGAAGACAATATCGCCGACTTTAGGGTTACTTGTATGCCACAAACCTTGCTCTTTAAACCATTTAATACCGAAAGGACAATAAGCAAAACCTTTGTTAGTAGTAATTTTTAAAGGTAATCCAGTATTGTGTAAACAATAGGATACAAACATGGCACACCAAGGCTCACGATTCATCCCATACCAAATACCAAATTTGTTGTTGTTAGATTCTGGGGGATTCTCTTTGTAACCGATTTCATTGGCTGCGAATTTAATAACTTGTTGTGCAGTAGTCATAGTTGTAAATTCCTCGTAGATTGTTGTGTTTATTTTAAGTTTTTATGTCTGTTGACCAATACCTTGTCCAAATTGGAAAAACCCTTGATTTAGAGAGACTAATTAAATTTAGATACCTAATGCAATCGCTTGTGCTATTTTCTTTTGATTGTTATTATTTGACAAAAATTGTAGTTGTGTGGGATTACTAATAAATTCACACTCTACTAAAATAGCTGGCATTTCTGTCTCTCTTAACACTTGAAAATTTGCTTCTTTAACTCCTCTATTCCTATGAGTTGAAAAAGTTGAGATCAAACTTTGTTGTACAGGTTCCGCTAGGTTTTTTCCTGCATTTGAACCTGAGAATATCCATGTTTCGATACCTTCCGCACTATTGTTGGAGTATGAATTACAGTGGATGCTAATAAAAATGTCTACATTCTTCTGATTTGCAAAGGAAGCTCTACTGCCCAACGACACAGAAATATCTGTATCTCTTGTTAAGAAAACTGTATGTCCGTTTGCTTCCAGTTCTTTTTTTAAAAGTAAAGAAATAGACAAGTTAACGTCTTTTTCATTCAATACAAATGGATCTTTTCCAATTGCTCCTGGATCTGTTCCACCGTGTCCTGGATCAATACATACTTTCATTGTTTATTTCCTTTTTTTTAGGGTTGATTTTGCAAAAATCACACAAACGAATACATGATTTGACTAAAATAGTCTAGCATTCATTTATCATCTCAAAAGTCTCATAAATTTCAATTTCAATTTTAGGATATTTATTACCAACTCCTCATTGTTTAAGTGCTGATTTTGTGTTTCCATCTTCATCAACTGTAGTTTCATTGGGATCAGGTGGAATTAGATAAGCAATAAGAGATGAAAGCACAGTTGTTGCTGCTGCCGATGCTTCAGAGGTAATTCTTTTATCCTGTCCACTAATTACGTAAGTGTTAAGAACAAAAACTGTTAATGTCACTAAAGCACCTGTAAATGCTGCACCTAAAACTTTACGGCGAGGTCTGGGAGTTTTTGATGTCATGTCATTTCGCTTTTGCGTAAAAGTTTCAGTATTTGAAACATGGTAAGAGAGTATACTTTACAATCCCTCTCAAGCAATGGAAGTTTGCCAACTTAAGCAAGGAACTTAAAAATCCTGACAAACGATCGCTCACACCCCTCTACCACAAGCCTTTCAAGCGTTAAGACTGTAAGCAATTAGACCGCACAATTATTTCAAATTGTTAAAACTTCCCTTTTTTGCAAAATGCTGTATTGATAAACACATCAATTAACCGCTATACTCTGTTCAATTTCTTAGTTGTATCTTTATACTCTTGTCAGATTAATACAGTTTTCCCGGAAATCAGTCATTTTTCCGGCGGTTAGAGTTAATTATCTTACCCTATTTGGCTTTGCTTAAAACAATTTATATTTATAACTTATGGATCTACCAAGAAAACGTAAACGTGGGACAATCCTCACACATCAAGGTTTAAATAAACTTGAGAACGCCATAAAAATAAAGGAATATGCTGAAAATAACGGCAAGCGATTTACCCTTGATAATCTCAGTAATCAGACTGAATTAGACTCTCATACCTTATGCAAAATTTTTAACTGCAATGTCAGAGTTGATAAAAAGTCTCTAGTCAAATGTTTCAAAGCATTTAATCTGGTGCTAGAGGCTGATGATTATCAATCACCTCTACAGCCTCCAATTCAGCCTGATGGGGATTATAGTTTAGCCCCCCATGTCTCCGTTTTCTATGGACGCACCGCAGAACTGGCAACATTGAACCAATGGATTCAGGTTAATCGCTGTCAATTAATCATGGTCTTAGGTATGGGTGGTATGGGCAAAACCAGCCTCATAGCCAAGTTAATGGCAGGTTTTACCAACAGCACAGACTCGTCATCATCAGAATTTCAGTATGTCATTTGGCGATCTCTTCATCATACCCCAACAGTAGAAGAAACCTTAACTGATCTAATTCACATCCTCTCTGACCAGAAAGCCATTAATTTACCAAAATCTCCAGATCAATTAATATCAAAGTTAATGCAGTATCTCCATCAAACTCGTTGTTTGCTGGTTTTGGATAATCTAGAATCCATTCTGCAATGGGGAGAACGAGGGGGATCATATCGAGAAGGATTTGAAGGCTATGGACAACTAATTAGAACAATTGGGGAGTCTACCCACCAAAGTTGTTTAATTATCATCAGTTGAGAACCAGCGATCGCATTTAGTCTACTAGAGAAAAAAGCCAATTTGATTAAATCACTGATCTTGAAAGGGCTGCTTCCTGAAGACGGACTCAAGATTTTTCAGTCAGAAGGCATTGACGAAACTCAAGCAGAATGGCAAATATTACATAATCACTATGGCGGAAATCCCCTGATGCTGAAAATTGTTGCCACTACTATTCATTTTCTATTTTCTAGCAAAATTGATATTTTTTTAGCCCACGGTGTCACCGTCTTTGGCGATATTTACGATTTATTAGATCAACAATTTCAACGCTTATCAGATTTAGAAAAAACCGTGATCTATTCCTTAGCAATTCACCGCAAACCCATATTAATGCCAGAATTAATAAACGAGATTATTCCCCCTGTCACTTCCCAGAAACTATTGGGAATACTAGAGAGTTTGAAATTGCTATCTTTGATTGAATTCAATGGAAACGGATTCACAATGCAAAACGATGTGATGGAATATGTTACCAATCAATTTGGATAACAGGGAACAGAACAAGATTATAGAGATTTCTATTTTTAACAAAACGTATAATTGAATAGCGCGAGAGAAAATATGGAACTTAATTAATTAGTCGCACTTCGGCATAGTCATTGACCACATACCGCTATATGATGCGATTAATTACAATTTCATCTCACATAAATTAAGTTTATGACATCCACCATTTCCATCAACGATAGTCAGCGTCTAGGACTTGAACCCCTCGAAGTCCCCCACCGTCTCCTATTGGGTCCAGGTCCCTCCAATGCCCATCCAGCGGTATTACAGGCGATGAATACCACACCAGTGGGACATTTAGATCCAGCTTTTTTAACCCTCATGGATGAAATTCAATCCCTGTTGCGTTACACATGGCAAACAGAAAACCCCCATACTATCGCCGTCAGTGGCACGGGTACAGCCGCAATGGAAGCTACTTTGGCTAATTCTGTAGAACCGGGTGATGTGGTATTAATTGGTGTGGCTGGTTATTTCGGTAATCGTTTGGTAGATATGGCGGGCAGATATGGCGCAGATGTCAGAACTATTACTAAACCTTGGGGACAAGTTTTCAATTTAGAGGAAATCAGCACCGCAGTAGCCACCCATAAACCAGCAATTTTGGCTTTAGTTCATGCAGAAACTTCCACCGGCGCTCGTCAACCCTTAGAAGGTGTGGGTGAGTTGTGTCGTCAACATGGAACTTTGTTGTTAGTGGATACCGTTACCAGTTTGGGTGGTGTTCCCATCTTTTTGGATGAGTGGGGTGTTGATTTGGCTTATAGCTGTAGTCAAAAGGGTTTGGGTTGTTCTCCAGGTGCGTCACCGTTTACAATGAGTGGGCGGGCAATGGAGAAGTTGCAGAAGCGTCAATCTAAAGTGGCAAATTGGTATTTAGATATGACATTGTTGGGGAAATATTGGGGGACTGAACGCACATATCACCACACTGCACCGATTAATTTATATTATGGTTTACGGGAAGCTTTGCGTTTAGTGGCGGAAGAAGGTTTAGCTAGTTGTTGGCAACGTCATCAAAAGAATGTCGAGTATCTGTGGGAAGGATTGGAAGATATGGGTTTAAAGATGCACGTTGAAAAGGAGTATAGATTACCAACTTTAACTACTGTTTGTATTCCTGAAGGGGTAAATGGTAAATCTGTAGCCAGGCAGTTGTTAGTTGAGCATAATATTGAGATTGGTGGCGGTTTGGGTGAACTTGCTGGCAAGGTTTGGCGTGTAGGTTTAATGGGTTTTAATAGTCGTCCTGAAAGCGTGGATAAGTTGATAGCTGCTCTGGGAACAATGATCTCTAATAATTAGTTAGTTCGTAGTTGGGCTAAAGCCTAAGATACAGCATATTTCGCTCTAATGAGGTACAAACTTGAATTATGAAACTCTTGTAGTGCGGGTATCTTGCCCGCTGGATATGTACCTCATAACACCGGAAAGTGCTGTAATTTTAGAACTCAAGCCCAACTACATTATTCTTGATTTTGATTTAACCAACTTTCTAAATTATCAAGTTTGGTGAAATCTAATAATTCTTCTCCCAACATTTCTAATTTCTCAAGTGATAATTTTTGAATCTTGGCAATTAATTCTGAATTAATTTCTCCAATACGACGATTTAATTGCCGGATAATTAACAAAGTTTCTCCTTCAATTTTCCCCTCAATTTTCCCTTCCTGAACCGCTAAATCTCTATCCTGTTGATACAATGGTGCTAATCTCATAATTATCTCCCTATCTTCGGTTTCTTGATTGACTCCCAGGTGTTTTTGCAGGTTGTACAATAATTCTAACGTGATTCTCCTAAATGGGTGGTTGGCTGTTAATTCTGCTAATTCCTCAATAGCTTGTTTTTGAACATTTCCTCTTCCTAACATTCTAATCCAAAGAGTTTCTTCCGTCCGTGGTAGTTGATGAATAACTACTATGGCTGTACGTAACGCTGCCCCTAAATAGTATATTCCTGGTAAAGAGTCAGTTTTTAAGGTAGTATTAAAGCCAGATAATATCTCTGGTGATGCTGTCGGAGTAAGTATCCACAGTTTCGGAATTTCTGATTCTTGAAGATTAGTTTTATTGCGTTTCGCTTCTCTTTTTAACACTCCCTTTACTTCTAATAATTTTAACAAACAATCACAAATCTCATCAGATGATGCCGGATTGCGATAAGGTTCAAAAATCGCGGGAGTAGATGCAAATTTACCTAATAAACCTAAAAGTTGTAAATTAGGATTTGCTTGAGGATAGGGAGAAAAGTAAACATCAATTTCTCTGACTTCTCCCGCTACACGACTCGGCGCTTGAACTTCTCCATAGTTTTTGAGAAGTTCCTCTAAATAGTCCTTAGCAAATTGATCATGAATGAATCTTGTCATGTAATAATTATATCAGTATATTGTGTTTTAAGTATCAAAGGGTATTTGTAAAGTATAAAATTCTATAAATCACGAAATCCCAGCTTAGAGGATGTTTTAAAAGTTTTTAATGTGTAAACAGACCCCTCTCCAAACCTCTCCCCTGGTAGGGGAGAGGCTTTAAAACCCCCATTCCCTTGTAGGGAAGGGGGGGAGGGGGGTTAGGTTTTTGGAGATTATGGGTTTCATATAATACTTTTCAAACAACCTCTTAGTACAGCATCTCACAATTTTAGGTAAAATAGAGATTCTTAACTCACTCCAAAAAGTAGATTACAACTCTACTTCCTGCAAATGTAGAGAATCAAGAAGAAGTGCAAATTCTTCAACTGATGAGGTAGATAATAGAAGAGTCACAACTAATTGACGAGAATTTATACTTCTTGTATTGATTTTGAACTCAGGAAGTTTAAAAAATTCCCTCAGTTTCCAGTAGAAATTAAAGGGGTATCTGTCATGAAAGAATACATGAGTGCTTTAGAAGGATTAGTCGAGCAATTAACACTAGCTGCAATTTTAGAGATGCTAGAACGGATATGTCATAAAAAAGCGGAAAATCTGAGAACTCACTGGAATGATGAAGAAACCGCAAAGCTTTGGGAGAAAGCAGCTAGACAGATAGAAAATATCAATGTTGATATTTAAATATTGCGAAAACAAATTACTCTTAGTTTATGGTTATTTTCAGTCAATGGAAATAACCAATTTTTAATTTTGCGGATAGCTAATTACCCCAAAAAACCAGCGAGTAATAGTGGTAATAGTATCAAAGCAGATCCGATTAAAACCAGGGTAGCCGGATCAATTTTAATGTGGTTCTTTTGTGGATCACGCATTTGGTATAATTCTGAAAAATAACTATTTTAACACAAGCTAAATTAAATATAACCATTTATTTTTTATTCTGAGTGTTGACAATTATCTATGGGAACAAATACTTTGTGATAACAACCTACAGATTGTCCAAACCAAAGCCTATCTAAACTTCCTCCACAGGATTTTCCCAAAGATGTTCCCACAGGTTTCGGGAAAGTTTCATATCCTCATCTACAAAAAAATATATGAGAAAAAATGGTAAAAACAAAAATACCAAAATAATGATAAAATTGCCGACGGGATTATTGATAATTTCTGGTGTGAGAATAATCAAAGGTATTGTAAAATATACTAACATCTAACATCCATACCAAAAAAAGCTTCCCAATTAAAACAAACAACTTAAACAAAAATTTGTTAACTATCAAATAATTTATCATACTATATACATTTTATGATTCTTCTTCATCCGCTTTCAGACTTTATCGAATCCAATTTTATCATTTATTCCGCACAGCCTAACTATTACTATGAAGGAAAATGTCCCCAAACTGGTGAAATATTGAGATTACCCCGCACACCTTTAGCAGAAGCTATAGCTGATAGTCTCATGCAGCAACTTGAACAAAATCATCTTTATTCCCATGAGGGAAAAATGTATGGTATTTTGTTAGTTGAATTACCCAATGGTGAACAAAGAGTTATTAAAGCATTTTCCGGTTTATTAAATGGTAATAGTATGGTTACAGGTTGGGTGTTACCAATTCCTGGTAGAGAGGAAGTGGCTTTATTAGAAACTCAGATTTTAGCAAAGTTAGCAGCAATTAAACAAGAAATTATTACCCTTGAACAAATTCCCGAAAGAGCAGAATATAAAACTCTGTCCGTTGAATATACCCAACAGTTACAAACTATGAGCTTACATCATGATCATAGCAAACAGCAACGACACAAACAACGTCAAGAATTTTATCAAACTCTCACAGATAAATCTCTCACAACTGCTTTGGAAAAACTAGAAGCAGAAAGCCGTCAGCAGGGAATTGACCGCCGAAATCTTAAACGCCATCAAAATGAAATTTTACAGCCTTTACAGCAAATTATAACGTCCGCAGATAGGAAGATTACAGAACTCAAACAACAGCGGAAACAACTATCTCGGCAATTACAAACAGAAATGCACGCTGCTTATAGCTTAACTAATTTTCAAGGACAATCTCTATCTTTACAGCAATTATTACCAGCAGGAACACCAACCGGAACAGGAGAATGTTGCGCTCCTAAATTATTACATTATGCAGCAACCCATGGATTAAAACCTTTAGCAATGGCTGAATTTTGGTGGGGTAATTCTTCTATAGAAAATAAGGTTTCTGGAGAATTTTATGGTGCTTGCTTGGAAAGATGTCAGCCATTAATGGGATTTTTGCTATCAGGATTAAAGCCAAATCAAGTAGAAATAATTTATGAAGATGAATGGCTAATTGCTGTGAATAAATCATCAGGACTGTTATCTGTTCCCGGTCGTTATTTTCATAATCAAGATAGTGTAATTAGTCGTTTACGTCATCTATATAATCAAGAAATAATCGCGGTACATCGTTTAGATCAAGATACTTCCGGGATTCTCTTAATAGCTAAAGATCCAATTACTCATTCTCAATTAAGTCAACAATTTCAACAAAGACAAATTCATAAAGTTTATGAAGCTTTGCTGACAGGTTCTCTAGCTATTAATGAAGGTGAAATTAATTTACCTTTGTGGGGAAATCCTGATCATCGTCCTTATCAAGAAGTGGATTTATCACGAGGTAAACCTAGTTTAACTCACTTCCGCGTTATGAACAGAGCAGGAGATTATACCCGTATTGAATTTGTGCCTTTGACTGGACGGACTCATCAATTACGGGTTCATGCTGCTGATACAAGAGGACTGGGAATGGCAATTTTGGGGGATAAACTCTATGGTTATCATAGTGATACTGATAGATTATATCTGCACGCGAGAGAGTTGAGGTTTCAGCATCCTCATGTAGAAAAAATCCTCCACTTACAGGTAAAAACACCATTTTAATCAGGACATCTAATTTGTAAAGATATATTGACAAATACTATATACTTATTTTATTATTTAATATAACAAGCGTTCGATATAAAAACAGATAGCCCCCATAGTGAGGAACAAGCCATGTTATGCCGAAAATTGTTAATCACGAACAATACCGGAAAGAATTACTCGGTAAATGTTTTGATTTGTTCGCTACAAAAGGCTATTCAGCTATTACTATGCGGCAGATTTCTGCGAGTTTAAAGGTTTCCACAGGTACGCTATATCATTATTTTCCCAACAAACAAGCTTTGTTTGAGCAATTGGTGGAAGAAATTAGTCAGCAGGATATCATTACAGCTTTAACAGAATTTGGAGGAAAAAATAACTTATTAGAATTGATGGAAACTTTGGGTCAATACCTTGTTAAAAATGAGGATTATTTAATTAAATGGACTTATGTATGGGTTGATTTTTGTCAACATCAAGACTCAAAAATAATGCTAACTAATAGCACTGTTTTTAAGCGTGCAAATCAACGATGTCAACAAGTAGCCTGTGATTTATTAGGTGTTAGGGACGTAGTATTAGCATCTTTTGTTTTAAGTTTCGTGAATGGTGTTGTTTTGGAGAAATTATGGGGTAATGAGAACATTGATTTCCCTCAACAATGCCAGCTTTTGGGAGAAATGATTACAGCATATTTACAGCAAAAAGCTGAGGTTAAAATTAATAATTAACCACCAATAAATACCGATAAATTTATTTTGTGATGAGGTAGTGAAAATGAGTTACAAACTGTCGTTCAAGTCCCCAAGTCCAGGTTTGATTGGTTTAATGGTTGCGGCTACTACGATTCCAGTAGGAATTATTATTTATGGAGTTTCCAACTTTGGACAAATGGGTAAAACTTCTGTAACTGAATCAAAACCAATTGTTCCTATCGCTGAAATAGTTACTGCTTTAGGAAGATTAGAACCAGAAACAGAAATAATTAAGTTATCTGCACCTTTAGCATTGGATGGCGATCGCATTTCTCAACTATTAGTTCAAGAAGGTGATAATGTTAAAGTCGGTCAAGTAATTGCCATTTTACAATCTCGTGATCTTTTAAAAAATGCTGTTATTCAAAGCACAAAACAGGTAGAAGTTGCTAAAGCTAAACTTGCACAAATTAAAGCCGGGGCTAAATCAGGAGAAATTCAAGAACAGTCCGCAATTGTTGATAGAGTCAAGGCACAATATACAGGAGATAAACAAGCCCAAGCGGAAAATATTGCTCGCATATCAGCCCAATGGGAAGGGGATAGAATTGCCCAAACAGCAACTATTAATAAACTAACCGCAGAACTCAAAAATGCAGAATCAGAATATCAACGCTATCAACAGTTATTTTCTGAAGGGGCAATTTCTAATTCTGTAATTGATAGTAAACGTTTAAATGTAGAAACTGCTAAACAGACATTAAGTGAATCCCAAGCTATTCTCAACCGGATTAATACTACAGCTAATAAACAACTAGCAGAAGCTAAAGTTGCCCTCAATCGCATTAATAATACTAGCAATCAACAAATTAGTGAAACTCAAGGTAAACTCAATAGTATTGCCGAAATTCGTCCTGTAGATGTGCAGTTAGCACGAACAGAAGTTGAAAGTGCGATCGCTAATTTGCAACGTGCAAAAACTGAACTAGAAGCAGCTTATATTCGCGCTCCTATGACGGGACAAATTATTAAAATTCATGCCCGTGTCGGTGAAAAAATTGATAACCCAGGGGTTGCTGACTTTGCCCAAACTAACACAATGATGGCAGTAGCAGAAGTTTATCAAACTGATATTAGTAAGATAAAATTAGGACAAAAAGCCATAATTACCAGTCAAGGATTTACTGGAGAATTAAAAGGTGTAGTCCAACAAATTGGTTTACAAGTCAAACGCCAAAATGTTTTTAGTGATCAACCAGGAGAAAATTTAGACAGTCGCATTATCGAAGTAAAAATTCGCCTCAATCCTGAAGATAGCAAAAAAGTTTCTGGCTTAACCAATTTGCAAGTGCAAACAGCAATTAAATTGTAATTAATTTCTCATCAAGATGCATAAAAAAACTCATGATTAATAAAATCTTTCGGAAAACGCCCCTAGCTTGGCGACAATTAATGAAGGAAAAAACCCGGCTAGTGGTTGCAGTTGCGGGAATTACCTTCGCAGATATGCTGATATTTATTCAGATGGGTTTTGAAAGTGCATTATTTGATGCTGCTATTCAACCTCACCGCAATTTACAAGCAGATTTAGTCTTAATAAATCCTCAATTTCAAACCCTACTTTCAGTCAAAAGCTTTTCTAGAGAAAGACTTTATCAAACATTAAGTTATAACGGTGTAAAATCAGTTAGTTCTATTTACATTAGTACGGGACAATGGCGCAACCCTGAAACAAAAATGAATCGCTCTATTTTAGTTTGGGGTGTAGATCCGGCTACACCTGGTTTAAAGTTTCCTGAACTTCAAGCCAAAAAAGATAATCTTAAACAATTGAATCAAGTTTTGTTTGATGAAGCCAGTCGTCCAGAATATGGAGAGATTGGCAAGATTTTTCGAGAAACTGGGAAATTTAACGCCGAATTAAGCGGAAAGAATGTCAGTGTTAAGGGTTTATTTCAAAATGGTGCTTCCTTTGCTGCTGATGGTAATGTCGTCACTAGTGATTCTACTTTTTTACAATTATTTCCTACTCGCAAAGCTGATCAAATTGAAGTTGGTTTAATTACTCTTCAACCTGGTGCTGATATTGAAAAAGTTAGGAAACAACTGCAAATAGGATTAAATCCAGATCCTCAAAAACCCTTTGTTGAAGTTGGTACTCCCGAAACATTTGCCCAAAAAGAAAAAACTTATTGGGCTGAGGGGACAGGGATTGGGTTTATTTTTAGTTTGGGTGTAATAGTCGGTTTTATTGTTGGTATTGTCATTGTTTATCAAGTGCTGTATTCTGATGTTTCCGATCATTTACCAGAATACGCTACTCTTAAAGCAATGGGTTATACCGATAATTATCTATTGCGAGTTTTATTGCAAGAGGCATTATTCTTAGCTGCATTAGGTTATTTACCTGCATTTTTCCTATCTTTTGGGTTATATCAAGTTACATTTGCCGCAACTCTTTTACCAATATATATGAAGGTAGATCGGGCAATTAATGTTTTTTTCTTAACAGTAATTATGTGTACTGTTTCTGGCGCAATAGCGATGCGAAAACTCCGTTCTGCTGATCCGGCGGATATTTTTTAAAGTTACAATTTTTATATCTCACGCAAAGGTAAGGAACTATGTCATTGGAAGTTACAACTATTCCTTCTGAAGTTATTTCTACTTCAGAAACGGTTATTTCTGTTGGTAATCTTAATCATTATTTTGGTAAAGGTGCGTTGCAAAAACAAGTATTATTCGACATTAATTTAGAGATTAATGCGGGGGAAATTGTCATTATGACTGGTCCATCTGGTTCGGGCAAAACTACCCTATTATCATTAATGGGGGGTTTACGTTCTTCCCAAAATGGCAGTTTACAAATATTAGGACAGGAAATTTTTGGTGCAAAAAAAGGGCAATTAACTAAATTGCGTCGCCAAATTGGTTATATTTTTCAAGCACATAATTTGATGAGTTTTTTAACAGCCAAAGAAAATGTGCGAATGTCTTTGGAGTTACATGAAAATCATCTCAATGGCGATATTAATGCTACAGCTACAGCGATGTTAGAACACGTCGGTTTAGGAGAACATATTAATTCCTATCCAGAGAATTTATCCGGTGGACAAAAACAACGGGTAGCTATAGCCCGCGCTTTAGTCAGTCATCCCAAAATAGTATTAGCAGATGAACCGACAGCTTCATTAGATAAACAATCTGGACGCGATGTGGTGGAATTAATGCAAGTTCTAGCAAAAGAACAAAACTGTACTATCTTATTAGTCACCCATGATAACCGTATTCTCGATATAGCTGATCGGATTATTTACATGGAAGATGGACAATTGAAAAGTGATGGTGTAGATATGGGAGTTAAACTAAATTAACACTTATTTATTTAAAGATAATTTCTTCCCGAATCTCTAAATTGAGAGTGTGTTGAATTTTCAAAAGTTTTGTCAAACTAGCACTAGCATATCCATTTGCTTCATCACGTTGCACCTGTTGAGGTTTAACTCCTAAAAGTTTGGCAAAACTCTCTTGAGTGTGTCCGCGAATAATCCGCGCTTTGATGAGTGCTTCTGGTAATTTTTCTAAACTATCATATTGCAATCGCTCAATTTTACCTTGATTGTTTTTGAGATTTTCATACTCTTCTATCTCTTCAGTAAACTCCTCAATTTGGCTTTGTAGTGAATCAATACGAGCCTCATGGCGTAGCTTTTGGTTTTCATCTTCTGGAACTGGTTTACTAGCATATTGAGTCATTGCTAACTCAAATTTCTTCATCTGTGCTTTAGTAATACTGTACTGCCATTCATTGAAAATCATAATGTTTAACCCATAACTCATTTGTTCAAGAATGGCATTACCTAATAATAAAAATTAATTAGATAATGCCAATTTATCTTACTGTTTTATATTGCTAATTTTGAATTTTAATAATCAAAAGCAGCAAAAAGTATTTTGCACCCTATCCTTACAGATCAACTGCTACTATACCTTTGATATTACCATTACGGTCTTGCTGGAAAAATTCTAAACAAGTGGTAAATGGATCTTCAATATTTATGTTAGCAATTAAAAACTCGCCACCATATTTATTTTTTTGTGCCGACCTTCTGCTACTAGGATGTAAAACTGAATCTAGTTTTTGCAAGAGTTTAAAATCTACTTGATCGTCTTCCCAGCAAACATCAAAATCATTAGGAAGTCTTTTAGTAGTTACAAAACTTCCACCAATATAAATTCTCTGACAACCACACTGCTTTAATATCTCGCACCCTTGTTTGAGTCCAGATAAAAGATTTCTTCGGCGTGTGTTGTGAGCTAGATGCTCTTCAATTTCATTCCAAGTAGCCAAATGAATACCTGGTAGCAAATTGCCATTTTGATCGAATATCAAACTCATACTATGTTTTTATCCTGCCATAAATTTATTCCTCCGATAAATTCACTAAATTAACCGATTAAACTTAAATAGAATTAGACATCAGCTTGTGATTTACAAAGCTTCGATACTTATTTCTAGATTAATTTATCGGTGTTAATAGAAGAATTTACGGCTTATGTGAGTTAGTATTAAAACTCTTGTAATTTCGTTAATAATTCCAAAATTATCGTGTTGGAAAACCCTGGAAAAACTTATAAAACAACAAGATTTTTCAACTCACGTAAAGGCGTAATTGGCGTTGCATATTTGTGGGCTGATAGGGGCTGGAAACATTAAAATTTTGTTCCGCAGTCAATAAAATCATTCCATTATTCAGCAACGGCCTGTAATTTTGTAGTTGATTCTTCTATCACTAATCATAGCACAACAATTTTGTTGTGTCTATATCTCATCATCAAAAGAGCAGGCTTAATCGAATGAGATATTTCAATCAAAGCCAATTGCGATACCTGTAACAAACAGAACTATCAATCACATAAATCCAATTAATTATATAAATCACAGTCCAGACCGTAATATAGTACAATTGTTCTATACAGACAAAACATAATGCTCGTTCTAGTCAGGTGTAATATAGAAAAACAATGATCCGTGTGATGATTGCCCTAACTAATTATGCTTGACTTTTCTCGTGAGGTGAAATTCACCGTGAGAAAAAGTATTAAAAATCAGGAGAAGACAATGAACAGTTGTATTTTGATGGCAGAAATTTACGATAATCCCCAACTGCGTCACACACCAGATGGGTTAGAAGTTACAGAAATGATCGTTCATGTCGCGGGAGCAAAACCAGAAGATCCAACGCATCCTTTAAAAGTCGTAGGTTGGGGAAATTTAGCCAAAGAGATTCACCAAAGTTATCATCAGGGCGATCGCGTTATTATTGAAGGGCGCTTAGGCATGAATACAATTGATCGCCCCGAAGGATTTAAGGAAAAACGCGCAGAATTAACAGTCCAAAGGATTCACGCCATCGGACAAGGTACTTATACCAGTTCACCACCAGCAGCCACGAGAACCACACCAGCCTATGAAACCCCTGTAGCGCCACCAACCTACAGCCAGACTAATTATGAATCAAACTATCCGACATCAGCCCCAATGCCCCAGGTAGCGCCATCTCAGCCGACATACCAACCCGCCCCTGTGCAGTCTCCATCCCCTGTAGGAGTTACGCCAGAACCCGATCCAGATGACATCCCGTTTTAGTCATAATCCTTGTAGAGACGTTCCATGGAATGTCTCTACATTCTTTTTCAACCTCCACTGACTTCACCCCATTCCCGAATTGCTGGAAATACGGATGAATAATCATCTTCTGGATAGGACATTTTCATAGTTGCGTGTAAGATTTGCCTTACACCCTCAATGCTGTTGAGATTCAAACCCAAGGATTTTGCTTCCGAGATAAATAAATCTATTTCTTTGATCAGTTGTTTTGTCGGCAAGTTGGCGTTATTATAATTGCCATCTAACATTCGCCGCAAATTTTGATCAAAAGTAGGCGCATAAAGTTTACTTTCGCGCAGAACCTGCATAAACAAATCAACATCAATGCCTTGCAACTGGATATATGCCAAACTCAGAGCAAAGCTAGTTGTGAGAGAAGCAATCAGTTGATTGAGCGCCAGGGTGAGGTTTGATGCCGAACCCACAGCGCCTATATATACAGGATTTTCGCCAAAATGTTGGAGTAACTTTAAATGACGCTGATATTGTTCTTCCTCTCCACCTACCATGACAATTAATTTGCCAGTTTGAGCTTCGGGAATACTACCGAGGACAGGTGCTTCTATATATTCACCACCAGCCGCAACTACTGTATCTCTGATTTCTTGGCTTTCTAAGGGATTAATTGTCCCCATTTGAATGATGCTGCGTCCTGATAAAGTATGCCAAGAAGTATCTGTCAGAAGTACATGATAAATAGCTGCGGCGTTAGAAAGCATTAGCACGATACAGTCAGCAGCACGGATGGCTTCGCGGGGTTTCGTCACAATTTGCGCCCCTGCTTTCCGTAGCGGTTCTAATTTTTCTGGGGTGCGATTATAGGCAATTAGTTCTATATCGGTAGCTAATAACCTTTGAGCCATCGGTAGTCCCATCAATCCAGTTCCCAGAAATGCCACCTTCATGTTTTACGTTCCTTTGTCAGTGGTCAGTTGTTAGTAGAAGAAGTCACCGAGTCAGGAGTCAGGAGTCAGGAGTCAGGAGAAAGAAAAGTGAAAGAATAAATAAAAAAAGTCCTTTCCGTTTCCTCTTCCTTTTTCTTTCTCTTTCCTCTTATGACTTATGACTTTTGACTTTTGACTTTTGACTTCCGCGAAGCGGTACTAGCCTCCAGCGGCAAAAGTCACCATAATGATGACGGAAAGTAAGAGTCCGGGGGAAAGTAGAGTTACTAGCACTAACAGATCATGAGCATTCATAATTATTTCTCTTGGGTAGATTTTTGACTTAAATGTCATCTCTGTTATGCTAGTGCAATCAGGACTAATACAGGATTGTTAAAGAGATTTTTAACCTTTCTCTTTGATCTCTACTCTGGTACGACTAATCCCTGGAGTGGTTGTGATGCTTCTTGTTCAGTTAGTCCCTGGCTTTGGACTAAAACGCCAAAGTTGCCTAATCCCCCCGGGTTAATTAGTTGGTGTAATCCTTCTCGGCGTTGTAGCAACTGTGATATTGGTTGCTGTTGAGAGGAGAGTGCAGCTAACCTTTCACCTATTCCCAATGCCATCAAAAATAGCCCTTGCTGAGTCCAACCCATGTTTTTGAGTCCGCACCGTTCACCCCAAGATGATAAGGCTGTAAAGTCAACATGGGCAGTGATATCTTGTTGCCCAATATTGATATAAGGATTATCATGATGACGATGCTGGTAGTAGCACTGGAGAGTTCCCTGCGATCGCCTGGGGTTATAATAACGATGAGCAGGGTAGCCATAATCAATTGTTAGCACATACCCCCGTTCCAAGCAGTCTGCCACTATACCCAACCAATTCAAAGCTGCTAAATTAATTTCACTACGATAGCCATTTTCATAAGTATTTTGGCTTAAATCAATTTCCACTAACTTAAAATATTCTCCTAATTGTGGTGTTGATGGTTCTCCTATTATTTCCATAAATAGAGGTTTACCTTGAGCGGAGTCGAAAGGTAAAGCAGAATTTTCTTCCTCCGATTGTTGCCCAATCGTGACATAAATTTCCCGCAATTCCCCTGCTTCTAAAGTAAATTGATGGACTGGAAAAGCATCTACTAATTCATTGGAAAAGAAGCAGCCGTTAATAGATTTGGAGGGAATTTCTTCTAAGTTACACCAATCTACAGAAAAATCTTGTAACCGTTGTTGTTGTTCTTGTTTTAAACTTTGTGATTTTTCAACAATAATATATTTGACTGCTGCCAAAAAATCTGGGTATTGTTGCTGTATATAATTGAGAATATGGGATGCTAAGATACCTTGTCCTGCTCCCATTTCTACTAAATCAAAATGGATAGGTTGATCTAGAATCTCCCACATTTGGTAAAATTGCTTTGCTAGTAATTCCCCAAAATCAGCGCCTAAACTGGCAGATGTGAAAAAATCACTGCCCCGAAATCCGATTTTGATAGCATCACTGGAATAATAACCATATTCTGGATGATATAACACCATATCCATGTATTCCGCAAAGGTAATTCTTTTTTGAGGACTGGTGATAATCCGATGAGCTATGGCTTGACATAACGGGGAATGAGAATCCATAAAGTTTGTAGTTGATTGTTAACTAATGCTTCTAACTCAAATAAAAGAATATGTCGAATATTTATTCATTTAGCCAACCGAAAAGTTGACCTACTGTAAGATTAAATGATTCTGCAAAAGATGGAACAGGTAAGCTATCTGTTTCTAGTTCAAATAATAGAATCCGTTGATCATTAAAATAGACAAAAACTAATTTTTCTGCGGGGTCAATTAGCCAACCCATTTGAGTACCATGACTAAGACAATGGAGGATATTCCGCACAACTTTAGTTTGACTTTGTTCAGGAGAAAGTATTTCAATTGTCCAGTCAGGAGGGATAGCAAAAGTATTAGAAACTTCACCATTTTCATCGCGGGGAATGCGTTCCCAAGTGAAGATGGCAATATCAGGTACAATGGATCTACCGCCAAAGGTACAGCGTAATTCAGAGTATGCACGGGCTATACGCTGGGGTTTGAGAACCGTATTAGCCGCAGAAACAAAATCGCTTTGAACTGTGCTATGTTTTCCTTGAGGCTTATGTTTTTGAATGATTTCACCGTTAATAAATTCCCTTGCTGGTTTGGTTTCTGGCAATTTGAGAAATTCATCAAGGGTTAAGGTTTTGATAGGAGTTTGAAGCATTACCATTTCGGGTTTGTGGATTATTAATATTGTACCATTTTTTAATTATTGTCAGAATCAGGATATCCGGTTACTGAGCGAAGTCGAAGTACAGGATTTAAGGATGTATAGGATGTTGGTTTGCGTTAAGGTTTTTTAGATGTAAAGATTTTTGTGATGTACTAGAAACTTTTTTACTCTTGTATGATATCATTAAATTGATATGTTACCCAGATTCCCGACTTATTTGAGAGGTCGGGGAGCTAAATGAAATGATCTACATTTATAAATTATAGTTATGAATCAACAATTTTCTAAAACTTTATTTCAGAAAAAGACGTTAAAAAATGCCTTGGTTAATTTTAAATTTCCGTCAGATTTGGAAGAACGGCACAAAATTATTAAAAAATGGATTGAAGCTTTAAATTCAGGGACTCTTAATCAAGTAAAAGAAGTTTCTTTGCATGGTGATTTTCTCAAAGATATCTTTCAAGATGTTTTAGGTTATTCTTCCATTATTGCAGGTGGTGGCAAACTTTGGGAAATTCACGCAGAACAAACTATTGCTGACGGTGGGGGTTCTGCTGATGCTGCTGTGGGCTTTTTTACCGCTACAGAAAATAACAAAGGAAAGGTAAAATTACAGGGTAAAGTTGTTGCACCAATTGAGTTAAAAGGGACAAAAGATGATTTAGATAGACCCGCACCAGGAAGAAAAGAATCCGCCGTTGATCAGGGTTGGCGCTATGCTAATTATACACCTGATTGTCATTGGATTATTATTTCTAATTATCGAGAATTACGATTATATCATACCAATAAAACTCCGGCTTATTATGAAAAGTTTTTATTAGTTGATTTGGCAAATTTAGAGGAATTTAAAAGATTTTATTTTTTGCTTTGTCGGGAAAACTTTTTACCAATTAAAGATGTATCTAAAATTGATACTTTGTTAGTAACTTCTGAGGAAGCACAAGAGGACATTACTAAAAAACTTTATGAAGAATATAAACAAGTTAGATTAAATATAGTTAAAGATTTCCGGTTTCGTTTTGGTAGTAAGTTGAATATTCCTAACCGTGATCAAGTATTAATTGAGAAAGCACAAAAAACATTAGACAGAATTTTATTTATTGCTTTTTGTGAGTATAGAGGATTATTGCCAGAAAAGACAATTGCTAAAGCTCATGATAGCAAAGATGCTTATAATCCGCGACGAATTTGGGAAAATTATAAAGCCGTTTTTCGTTGGGTTGACCAAGGTAATGAAGATCCACCAATACCCGGTTATAATGGTGGTTTATTTCAATATGATCCAATTTTAGATGCACAATTAGATATTCCCGATCCTTTATGTACTAAACTTAAAAAACTAACACGCTTTGATTTTGATTCAGAAGTTTCTGTAGATATTTTAGGACGAATTTTTGAGCAGTCAATTACAGATTTAGAAGAATTAAAAGCTGATGTTGCTAAACAGGAATTTGATAGAAAACAAGGTAAACGGAAAAAGTTAGGCGTATTTTACACTCCTGCTTATATTACTCAATATATTGTCGAAGTTGCAATTGGTGGATATTTACAAAACCGTGAAGATGAATTAAGAGAAAAGTTTAAATTAGGGGAATTTACAGATACAGCAGAAAATCAAAAACGGGAAATTGAATTTTGGCAAAGTTACAGAGACGAAGTATTAGTAAAAACGCGAGTTATTGATCCTGCTTGTGGTTCTGGTGCGTTTCTAATTGCAGCTTTTGATTATTTTGCAAGTCAGTATCAACGAGTTAATGATAATTTGCAATTTCTGAAACATCAAACTACAGAAAATATGGAATTAGATAAAACTATTCTCAGTAATAATTTATTTGGGGTTGATTTATCTCCAGAGTCGGTAGAAATTACTAAGTTATCTTTGTGGTTAAAAACTGCAACTCAGGGAAAAACTTTAAGTTATTTGGACGATAATATTAAAATCGGTAATTCCATCATTAATGATGCAAAAATCACAGACTTACCTTTTAATTGGGAAAATGAATTTCCCCAGATATTTGCTGAAGGTGGTTTTGATGTGGTTATTGGAAATCCTCCTTATATTCGTCAGGAGTTATTATCACCATTTAAACCTTATTTACAGGAAAATTATCAAACTTATGACGGAGTTGCAGATATTTATATTTATTTCTATGAAAAGGGTTTAAATCTGCTCAAACCAGCAGGAATTATTTCTTATATTGTCACTAATAAATGGTTACGTTCTGGTTATGGTGAACCTTTGCGACGGTTCTTTTCTCAAGAAAGTGTCTTTGAACAAATTATTGATTTTGGACACGCACCAATTTTTGAAGACGCTGATACTTTTCCTTGTATTATCGCTGCGAGGAAATCTGAAGTTTCAAATACAGAGAATGAGGAAAAATCGGTTTTAATTTGTGCTGTTCCCCGTGGGGAGTTGAAAAATATTAACCTCATTCAATATGTGCAGAATCCAGAAAACAGTTTTACTATTCCTTGGTCGCGGTTTACTGCTAATGCTTGGAGTTTAGAACCTCCTGCGGTTGATGATTTAATGCGGAAAATTCAACGGGTAGGAGTTCCGTTAAAGGAGTTTGCTGGGGTTAAACCGATATGTGGAATAAAAACAGGTTTTAATGAGGCTTTTTTCATAGATGATGCTACTAAGAATAAATTAGTTCAAGCTGACCCAAAATGTGCAGAAATCATCAAGCCATTATTGAGAGGTCAAGATATTAAAAGATGGATTCCTGAATGGGATAAAGTTTGGATAATTTTTGCTCACAAAGATATAGATATAGAACAATATCCTGTGATTAAAGAACATTTAGAAATTTATAGAAATAAGTTAGAGGCTAGAGCAGGTAAACAGTTATGGTGGCAATTACAAGCATCACCATCATCTTATCATCTTTTTGAAGAACCTAAAATTATTTGGCAGGATTTAGCTTTTCATTCACGATTTTGTTTAGATAAACAAAATGTATTCATAGACATGACTTGTTTTGCTTTACCTTGTTCTGATTTATGGTTGCTTGCTGTTCTCAATTCACCTCTTATGTGGTCATGGTTGTGGAGAAATACAATTCATGGTAAAGATGAAGTATTACGTCTGAAAAACATTTATACAGAAAATATTCCGATTGCACAACCCACAGAAAAAATCCGCGCAGAAGTAGAAGCAATTGTCACCCGGTTAATTGAAATTACCAAACTCAACGGACAAGTTTATAAAGATGTTCTTGACTGGTTGCAAATAGAATACAAAATTGAGAAACTGGGCAATAAATTAGAAGATTTTGCTACTTTGGAATTTCCAGACTTTGTAGAAGAAGTGAGAAGAAGAATGGTAAGGAAAACAACTGCAAAAAAAATTATACCTCCTCTAGATATATCTGCTTTTACAGCTTTGCGTAAAGCACATAATGATTATGTTCCCGAAATTAACAGCCGGAAAAACGAAGCTTTAAAATTAGAACAGCGTCTTTCTGATTTAATTAATCAAGCGTATCAACTCACACCGGAAGAAATTGATTTAATGTGGAAAACAGCACCACCAAGAATGCCGCAATTGTTAGAATAAAGATATCCTGATTTTGACAATTATAAAAATACAGGAATCCCATTTGATTTCTGAACGAGTTTTATCTTAAAACTCTTATTGCATAGATATTTAAGCATTAAATTTAAAGTTACCTGAATGTGCTTTTTCAGAAAAATATGTGTTATTATCAATATGTAAATTATACTGGAGGTTAATGAAAATGACTCAAGAATTAATAGACCTCAGAAACAGCATTTTACAAGGAAATTATACAGATGCTTTAGCAATTGTAGATGAATTAGAAGGAATGAGTAAACAAGCAATATTGCGAAATATAGAATCGTATTTAAAGATTTTACTGATTCACTTGATTAAAAATAAAATAGAACAGCGATTAACAAATTCTTGGATGGCTTCTATTCGTAATTCAATTAGGGAAATTCAAAAAATTAATCTTAAAGAAAATAAAAGATCCTATTATGTAAATGAAGATGAATGGGAAAATTTAATTGAGGAAGAAGTAATTGAAGATGCGATCGCTGATGCTAGTCTAGAAACAATGAATGGTAAATACACTCGTTCTCAATTATCAGAAATTCTAGATAGAAAAGAAATAATTACGAAAGCTATTACATTTTTATCCCTAACTTATACTTGTTCAGCAAAGGAGTTACCAGCTATTATGGATGATTATCTGAATGATTGTAAGTAGGTGCGAAGAATAAGATATTAAGAATAATTGAACGCAGATAAACGCAGATGAACGCGGATGAATTAACGGATATAAAAAATAAATGCTATGCCCAAACGTCTCCTAGTGGTTGAATCTCCCGGAAAAGTTAAAAAACTGAGTCAAATTCTCGGTGCAGATTGGATTGTCCGCGCTAGTTGTGGACATATCCGCGAACTCAGTAATGAGGGTGATGATTCACTAGGATTTACAATGGATGGTAATACTGTTCGCTGCAATTATATCCCCCGTGACCAACGTGCAAAGGAAACAATTCAACAATTAAAAGCGGCTGTTAGACAGGTTGATGAAGTTGTTTTAGCTACAGACCCAGACAGAGAAGGAGAAACCATTGCTTGGCATCTTAAAGAAACGTTAGGATTAAAAGACCCCAAACGAGTAGTTTATACTGAGATTACACCATCAGCAGTGCGGAATGCGATCGCACACCCCCGAAAACTTGACACTAACTTAATCGGTGCCGGATTATGTCGAGATTGTCTTGATAAACTGGTAGGTTACAAAGGTAGTCCCCTGGTTTGGGCATTAAATAACGGGGCAAAAAGTGTCGGTAGAGTTCAAAGCGCCACATTACATCTAATTTGTCAGCGCGAAAGAGAAATTCTGGCTTTTGTCCCCCAAGATTATTGGAGTGTGTGGGTAGATTATCAAGAAGGATTTCGGGCTTTTTACAAAGGTACGGACAATACTGAGAAAGAAACATCAGAACCAGAAACAGAAACTCATGATGATGCAGCTAGTAACAACCCAGAAAAACCCGAATCTCAGCGCGTTCTTTCGGAAGCAGAAGCAAACAGATTAGTTGAGGAAGCAAAACGTCATCTTCATCAAATTATTCACTTAGAAGGGAAACTGGTTTATCGTCAACCCCCTCCACCATTTACCACCTCTACCCTCCAACAAGCTGCCGGTTCAAAGTTGAAATTTTCCCCTGACAAAACCATGCAGGTGGCACAAAAGCTATATGAGGCAGGATTAATTACATATATGCGAACCGATTCAGTGATGTTGAGTCCTGAATTTTGTGCGAGCGCTCGTCAATGGTTGGAACAAAATGACCCTGAGAATGTCCCCCAACAAGTAGCCAAGCAGCGTAGTAGTAAAACGGCTCAGGAAGCACATGAAGCCATTCGTCCCACAGATGTTTTTCGTCCTTCGGTGCAATTACGGGCAGAATTACCTGAAGATGAGTTTAACCTATATGTGATGATTTGGAAAAGAGCGATCGCTTCCCAATGTCGTCCAGCACAACTTCGTAAAACGTTGGTAATTACGAAATCAGGTAATATCTTATGGCAAGCTAGAGGGCAGGTAATTGAATTTTACGGTTATGCAAAATATTGGCTGAATCTTAGCAAAGATGCCGTTTTACCCTTATTGCAACAGGGACAAATCCTAACTTTAGCCAAAGCTGGACATGACCAAAAACAAACCCAACCACCACCCAGATATAGCGAACCCAAACTTGTCCAATTAATGGAACGTAAAGGCATTGGTCGTCCTAGCACTTATGCTCCAACAATTGCTACTTTAAAGAAACGCAATTATGTGGAGTTGAAAAAAGATAATCTTCAACCCACAGCTTTGGGTTTAGAAGTTGATGAATTTTTACAAAAGGCTTTACCAGATTTATTAGAAGCGGAATTTACTGCTAAAATGGAAGATGCCCTAGATGCAATTTCTGAAGGAAAAAACTCTTGGCAACATTACCTAACTACTTGGAATCAAAGTTATTTTGTTCCTGCACTTTCCAAAGCTAAAACTGTGGTTGCTAATTCATCAAATACAGCTAAAACTAATAATTTTCTTGAGCGTAAATATGAAACTTCTAAAACTCGTTGTCCTGATTGTAAGAACTGTTTAGCCAAAATTCCCAGCAGTAAAGTTAAAAAGAAATACTTTCTTAAATGTGTGAGTGGTTGCGAAAACATTGTGCTATTTTGGAGTGATTTTCACAAAAAGTGGGAAGCACCGAAAACTAAAACATCTGCAGATGAAAATGCTCCCAAACCTTCAGCAAAAATCACTGCATATCCCTGTCCTGTATGCAGGAAACCTTTGGAGGAATACAGTTACCTCAAAGATGGGCAAAATAAAACTATGTTGCGGTGTTCTGGTCAGGATTCATGGAAGGATACCAAACATAAGGATGTGGCTTATTTTCATACTGCAAAAGGATGGTGGAGTCCTAAATTTGGGAATTTAAATGATTTGAACGCAGATGAACGCAGATAAACGCGGATGAATTAATGGATTTGATTTTTAACTCTTTAAAATGTTAGAGTCTGTGGCTAAAGTTCGCGCTGCTGTTTGCATTAGTTCAATATCTGCTACAGTCCAATTACGGGAACTTTGACAATGATGTGCTACTAATAGTCCCCATAATCCTCTTGGTATCAAAATTGGTACTACCAAATTAGCGCGAACTTGCATACTGCGAAGGAAATCACGGTGACAATCCTGAATTGCTTCTAATTCTATATCAGCGATCGCTCTAACCCGTCCTTCTAAGTACAAAGCAGCATACTCATGGTTAAAACAATCGCTTGGTCCGGTAAAACCAAGAATCGAATATTCATCAGCACTCAATGATTCAAATGTTACCTGCCCTTGCCATTGTTCATAGAAATAATACAATACTACACGATTAGCCTGAAGTGATTCTCTCAGGTGATTTGTCGTTTGTCTGATCAGTTCATCCCGTTGCATTTTGATGACAAGACGATTAAGTAATTTTCGCAAACCCTGATTGGGGTGGTAACTTGAGCGATTTTCAAATTCTGGGAAAGAAGGTTTACCTTGAGCGGAGTCGAAAGGAAGTTGCACAGATTTAAAATAATGACTAACTAAACAATTTCGGATTTCTATAGTAACTTATCAGACATTTTACCGAAAATCGTTCTTATTTTATAAAAAAATAATGTAGTTTATTAACCTGGTAATTGGTAATCGGTGATTGGTAATTGCATGATTAAACTTTTACCCATTACCCATTACCTATTTTCCTAAGAGACTTCCAATTAAAAAAATATCCCAAAATCTCTTGTGGTGCGGGCATCTTGCCCGCTAACAACACAAGGACGGGCAAGATGCCCATCCTACAAAATTGGATCATCTTTTTTGTGGAATTCTCTAACTAACTCCAGCTACACTGGGTGAATTCACTTTCAACCGTTTTAACATCGCTTCCCGTCCTTGCATTGCCAAGGTATCATCTAAAGGTGACAGTTTGATTTCCTGTTGATATTTCAGCCTTAACGCCGTTTGAATTAACCAATCAGCAACGAAAGGATTTTTGGGTAATAATGGCCCGTGGGAATAGGTAGCGATCGCATTTTGATAAAACGCTCCTTCTGTGCCATCTTCTCCATTATTCCCCAAACCATACACCACACGCCCCAAAGCTTCCACCTGCCCTAATGTCGTCCGGCCACCGTGATTTTCAAACCCGATTAAATAAGGTTTTGTCCCTGTCATTGCTTCTATTTCCTGTGCCAATCGTGAAGCTGTAACTTCTATCACTAAATTACCAATACATCTTTTCGTATTTTCACCAGGATGAATAGAAACTAAATCTAAAATTCCCAAACCTTCAATTCTTTGTCCAAAGGCTGGTTCATAATAATTTCCTAGCAATTGGGGAGAACCACAGGTAAAAACTCCCGGCGTTCCATGTTCGATTTTATCACGCATTGCCTCCGCTTTTGCCCCTTGTAAATCCCGCATGACAATTTCTTGCTGACGGTCTTGTGCGCCCCCACCAACAATCACATCTACTGATTTTATATCCTCAGCGGTAGAGTCTTGATCCAAGGGTAATACGATCACATTATACCCCCGCCATTGAGCGCGGCGTTGAATAGTGATCACATTTCCGCGATCGCCGTAGGTACTCATCAACTTAGGATATAGCCAACCAATAATAATTTCCATCGGTGCAGAACTCATAAAACCTCTAATATAGCAGGAGTCACCAAAGTAGGAGCGCAGGGCGTGCGCCCAGTCAGAATTGTTGCAATATGTTAATGAATTTCAAGTTTAGTAAACAGATAACATAAATCAAAAAACTCGTGCTAGATTAAGGGCATGGTACAAAAAGGTTAAAAGTCAAACCTTAAATCCAAACTTTTTCATTAGAGTTTGTGCCTCCTGCTCTAGTGTCCCGGCAATCAATTTTTTCTTGTAGCTTCCTATCAAAGTTTTTTCGCCTAAATCTCACCAAATTGTTATTGGAGGTGTGGAACTCACAGCCAGAAGTACCTGATAATTGAAAACAATGGAAGCGTAATTTAAGTCGAATTTAATTGATTGCTTGTCCAGTCCACTTATATATTTTTGTATTGAACTACAACCTAATCAAGAAACCGCTGTAAGCTGCTGATAATCCTTCGTAGCTTGTGGCGGTTTCTCCTGTGTATACTAAAAACACAAAAAACAGGTATTGTTATTGAATCAAAAAAATATATTCTCCGTCAATAGAGATATCAACTATTTACCTGTTTCTAACAGAGGTTATATTTATGTCATTACAATCACTTCGGTTTTTATTGTTGAGTAGTCTGGGCTGTTCTTTATTTTTTGGTAATACTGTAGCTTTTGCTCAAGTTGTTGTGCCTACAGTTCCATCAGGTTCATCTACTACAGTTCCATCAGGCTCATCAACCACCATACCAACTTCCACCACAGTTGACAGTAGTAAAAGGTTTAGTTGTCAATATAAGAATGGACAACCTACGGTCATGTATCAGCCCCAAAGTCAACCTGGACAATATTTTGCTTGGGCTGCACCTCAAACTTTAGGCGGGAATTGGGATGCTCAAAGACGTTGTGAAACGATCGCCAGCCGTTTAGAATTATATCGCCCCGATGGATTACAAGAATTACAAATAGCTGTAGAAAATAACGAAAATATTATCTGTGTCACCACTGAATCTCAGCCCAATTGTCGAATTGTCTTGACAGTACCCCGTGGTAAAGATCCCTATACTATTCGCAATAGTGTATTCCAAAACCTAACTACCGCTGATAGTGGACAACAGACTAATGCCGTTAATACCTACACCAATCGTAACAGAGGTAATGGAGATAGCTTATATAGCCTGGGACAAACGCTTTTAGGTGGTAAAAATCAGGTGAGTTCTGCTAAACAGGGCATTAATTTGAAACCTTATCTTGATCCTAAAGACGGTGGTACAGGCGGAAAACTGAGAAATGGAGTAGAAATTAGACGTAATACCAATACCACACGCCAAGCTCCCAGCCGTCTAAATCCTAGCAAATTTCGTTAACTAAGTTTGTCTCCGATTTTGGGCAACCACAATTCCGGGCAACCACGGGGGGTTTGCCCTTACAGTATTTTTGTGATTATATTTACCTTTTTAGAGAAATTAAATTTACCCTTTATATAATTTTGTCCTGTATTAACTTATTAGGTGTTGTAATTATTTCTCAGGCTGGATTGATTTTTGAAGATTAGTTAGTAAGTGAAGATCCCGCAATAACCGAGGTGACTGGTTATCTAATTTAGGTTGCTAATTCGTCATTATGCCCCATTCCCTAGTAAATAAGTTTGATATGACAAATTTATCAATTTATGGTAATTTGGTAAGATAATATCCAAATATCAACACTGTGACTAAGTAGGTGAACGGGAAAAAACCGTAGACGCGGAGCGGCTTCTCGAAGAGTAATATATAACAAAAAGTAAAGTTACCCAAAACCTCTTCCCTGTTCCCTTGTCATAACGACAATTTTTAACGCCAACCTACTTAAATTCAAAAAATCAACTTTTGGTAATTGGCAAATAATTAGTATTTAAATACTACACTGAAACCAATCCAGAGTAAAGTTGCAATAAATTGTATAATTTAACCAAAATATAACTTAGTGACAATCTAGTTATATTATCTTTTCAAAAGAAATTAACAATGACAACAAACCTGATCACAAGCAATATGAATCAAGTTCTACAATTAGGCGATCGCATCTTCCAGCCCACAGAGGTTTTATCATTATTATCGGAATATCAGCTATTACCGCTATTAATGAAAGAAATATTCATTGATCAAGCGATCGCAGAAATTGTCTGTACTCCAGAAGAAGAACAACTAGCCTGCGAACAATTAGCCCAACAATATCAGGGACTAGAACCACAGAGCGAAAGTTTCCAAAAGTTGAAAATTATGGCGGTACGACAATTAAAACTAGAAAAGTTTAAAGAGGAAACTTGGGGAGGGGATTTAAACTCCTACTTTTTCCAACGTAAAAGCCAGTTAGATAGGGTGATTTATTCCCTAATTACCACCTCAGAAATTGGGATCGCTCAGGAAATTTACTTTCGTATTCAAGAGGGTGAACAATCCTTTGCCCAATTAGCGCGGGAATATGCTCAAGGTCCCGAATCGCAAACAGATGGCTTAGTCGGACCAATAGATTTACAATCTCTCCATCCTACATTGGTAAATATCCTTGCCAAAAGTCAACCACAACAACTATCACCACCAACTCAAATTAATAATGTGATAGTAATTGTCCGATTAGAAAAAATACTCCCAGCCCAATTAGATCGTTCCACAAGACAACGGTTACTAAATGAACGATTTAATCAGTGGTTACAAACACAAATGACAGAACAAAAATTTCAAATTCAGACCGTATAAATCGCCAAATATCAACCTTTTAGCCAATACAAAGCGAAATAACTAACTCAATCAATATGACTTATATTCAGAGTAACTTTGAAGAATTCATTGCTAGTATTGAAGGATTTGATCAATTATCAAAAGAGGAAATTAACAACCTCTTATCATCACAAATTCTCCAGCCTTTACGTTATCGTGTAGGACAAAAAATTATTGGTAAAGAACAACTACCAGAAAGGATCGCCATTCTTCATCAGGGTAACGTCAGACTATTGGGATATAATCCCCAAAACCAATTACCAATTACATTAAAATTACTCCAACCAGGGGCAACAATTGGCGAAATTTCTTGGTTACGTGAGCTTCCTTGTGAAACTGCCATAGCTTCCACAGAAGTAATCTGTTTAACCTGGAAAGCCGCAGATTATTTGCAATTTATCAACCGCAATCCAGCCTTCGCTAAAGCTCGTCAAAATCAAAGTCACCTAATTGAGATCTTTGATATTTTGAGTTCCCAGGTAGCACAAAAAGCTTTAGTAAATCACAACCTCAAAAACATTACCCAACAGGCTCAGTTAGAAGCAAAAATTCATTATTTATCACCAGGAAAAACCGCCTTAAGAGAATTAGACAGCGATCGCATTTGGTTTGTGAGTGGTCGTAGTTCCCTGCCCAATTTCCCACCTGGTTCTCGTCTAGAAACCGACGTAATTGAAGTTAAAGGCAACATTCTTGTTCGTTTATTGGGCATTAATCCTCAAGATCTATCACTACTTGATGGTATTTCCATCGAATCAGAAACATTAGAAACTATATCAGATAGCAGAGTAGATTCGGAAATTCCCTACGCCCAAGAACCAGAATTTGTTCCCCCCACCACATCAAACCAGCCGTTAAAAAATCAAAACTATCCATTTTTCCGGGGACAAGGAGAATTAGATTCTAGTCTGGCTTGTTTTCAAATGCTATCCAAGCATTTAGAAATGCCCTTTCGGAAAGAAGTAGTACGGCGGATTTTAACCGACCAAATTAAGCGTCAAGGGAGTATATCTTTTCAAGTTTGCGCTTATTTATCGGAACTAATTGGACTTAAATCCCAGCTAGTTGATGTTCCTGCTGTTTCCATTAATCGGATTCCTACCCCAGCATTAATTCGCTATCGTGACAGTTTTGCTGTTCTCTATGCAGTAGATGGAAAAACAGTAGTTTTGGGTTTGCCATCTCAAGGTATTATCAACTGCCAAATTAGTCAATTGGTAGAAGAATTAGAAACTGATGACGCTAATCTTCAACCACAAGTTAGAGTTTTATTACTGAGTGCAACCAAAGAAACACCGAAAGAACGCTTTGGTTTATCTTGGTTTGTTCCCTATTTATCGCGTTACCGTCGGGTGCTGATAGAAGTATTTATTGCTTCCTTCTTCGTCCAACTGGCAGCCCTCGCTAATCCTCTAGTTATTCAGCTAATTATTGATAAAGTCATTGTGCAAAATAGTATTAGTACCCTGAATATTTTAGGAGTATTACTATTAGCAGTGGGTGTTTTTGAAGCAGTATTAACCACCTTGCGGACTTACTTATTTGTAGATACCACCAACCGCATTGATATGAGTTTGGGGTCACAAATTATTGACCACTTGCTGCGCTTACCACTGCGCTATTTTGATAAAAGACCAGTTGGTGAACTATCCACCAGAATTAATGAATTAGAAAATATCCGTCAGTTTCTCACCGGTACGGCTTTAACAGTAGTATTAGATGCCCTGTTTTCCGTTGTTTATATAGTTGTCATGCTGTTCTACAGTTGGCAACTAACTCTCGTAGGTTTAGGAACAATTCCTCTATTTGTGGTAGTGACATTAATCGCTGCTCCCACAGTGAGTAGACAATTAAGAACCAAAGCTGAACGTAATGCCGAAACTCAATCTTATTTGGTTGAGGTTATGTCAGGTATTCAAACAGTTAAAGCCCAAAATATTGAATTACGCTCCCGGTTTTCTTGGCAAAAGAAATATGCCAAGTTTGTCGCTGCCGGTTTTAAAACTGTGATCACTTCCACATTAGCGAATTCAACCAGTCAGTTTCTGAGTAAACTTAGTAGCTTATTAGTTTTATGGGTGGGAGCTTATTTAGTTTTGAAAGGAGAATTAACATTAGGAGAATTAATTGCCTTTCGGATTATTTCTAGTTACGTTACTACCCCGATTTTACGCTTGGCACAAATCTGGCAAAACTTCCAAGAAACTGGTTTATCTTTAGAACGATTAAGTGATATTGTGGATACACCACAAGAAGCAGAAATAGATCGGAATAATATTCCCCTTCCTGCTGTTAGCGGTGCTGTTAAATATGAAAACGTTTCCTTCCGATTTGCTGCCAGCGGACCACTACAACTCAGCAATGTCAGCGTCGAATTTGCCGCAGGTGAATTTGTGGGTATTGTCGGGCAAAGTGGTTCAGGAAAAAGTACAATGATGAAATTACTGCTCAGACTTTATGATGCAGAATCTGGGAGAATTTTAGTTGATGGTTACGACATTTCCAAAGTAGAACTTTATTCGCTGCGGCGGCAAATTGGCGTAGTTCCCCAAGATACGCTCTTATTTGATGGCACAGTTCAAGAAAATATTGCTTTAACTAATCCTGATGCCACAACTGAGGAAATTATTGAAGCGGCTCAAATTGCTGTTGCTCATGAATTTATTATGACCTTGCCCAATGGTTATAATACACGAGTTGGGGAACGAGGATCAGCCCTTTCTGGTGGACAAAGACAGAGAATTGCGATCGCTCGTTCTGTCCTGCAAAGACCTAAAATATTAGTTTTAGATGAAGCCACCAGCGCCCTAGATTATCCGACAGAAAAGCAAATTGGTCTGAACTTAGCTCGCGCTTTTAAAGGTAATACAGTCTTCTTCATTACCCACCGTTTGAATACTGTTAGTAATGCCGATACTATCGTCGTCATGGATAATAGTAGAATGATAGAACAAGGTAGTCATCAAGAACTTATGGCAGCTAAAGGTCATTATTTCTATCTTTATCAACAACAGGAAGTAAACTTGTAACTTGTCAGTTGTCAGTTGTCAGTTGTTTCTATACAGCAGATTTCGCTCTAATGAGATACAAACTTGAATTATAAAACTCTTGATAGTGCGGGCATACTATGGCTAACGCCACGCTGCGCTATCGACAAGCTCAGTACAAGTCTTGCCCGCTGGATATGTACCTCATAACACCGGAAAGTGCTATAAGATTCAACTGATAACTGATTAAAGATAAAATTACGCACCACTAAATATTCAATCTAAAATCCAAAATCTAAACTTATTATGACTCAAATTAATGGTAATTACACCAACGGAAATGGCAATGGAAAGGGTAACGGAAAGGGTAACGGAAATGGGAGAGCATCCCATAGAGATGCACAAGTATTAACATCGCCCAAACCCACTCCCAAACAGCCAAAACCCGACTTCAATTTTGATAACTTCGAGCAATCTGTAGTTCTCCGTCAATCCCCAATTTGGTCACGAACCATCATGATTACTCTCATGGGGTTAGCGTGTTTTGGAATTATTTGGGCTTGTTTAGCAAAAATTGAACAAGTAGTTCCCGCTACAGGACAATTAAAACCAGAAGGAACAGTTAAAGATGTGCAAGCTCCTATTAATGGAGTTGTGAAGTCACTGTATGTAAAAGATGGACAACAGGTAAAAACAGGAGATTTATTATTAACCTTTGATTCTATTGCTACCCTAGCCGAATTAAATTCATTGAATAAAATTCGTGTGGCTTTAATTCAGGAAAACAATATCTATCGGCGCTTAATGGGAGCAAGTACCGGAATAGATGCTGAAATAGCATTTTTACGCAGTAAACTACCGGGAGAATCAGCTTTTCTGCTCAAAAGTCGCGCTTCCTTAGTAGCAGAAAATGAATTATTACGTTCTCAATTAAGAAACTTACCAGGAGCAGCAGGGACAGGAATTGATGAACAACAACTATTAACAGTTGCTAAAACAGAATTAGCATCTCGTTCCAAAGCCGCAGAGTTGGAAGTTGAAAAAACCAGAAAGCAACTTTCTCAAACAGAATTTAAACTCCAAGATACTAAAAATGGTTTAGCAATTCAAAGTCAGATTTTAGTTAGTCTTAAAACCTTAGCTGAAGAAGGTGGTATTTCTAAACTTCAATATCTTAACCAACAACAACAGGTACAAACTCTCAAAGCTGAAATATCACAATTACAAGAAGAAGAAAAACGTCTAAAATTCGATATTGATAAAGGAAAACAGCAATCAACCAATACAGTTGCTAGTTCTGATAAGACTATTTTGGAGAAAATAGGTAGTAACAAACAACGGATTGCGGAAATTGATAGTCAATTCATGAAGATTATTTTAGACAATGAACAGCGTTTAGCAGATGTCAATAGCAAAATATCGCAAACACAATTAAATGTTAAATATCAAGAACTTCGCGCTCCAGTGGGAGGTGTAGTTTTTGATTTACAAGCTAAAAATCCCGGTTTTGTTGCTAATTCTACCCAAAAATTACTGCAAATTGTCCCTAAAGATAGTCTAATAGCGGAAGTTTTCATCACCAATAAAGATATTGGTTTTGTGAGGAAAGGAATGAATGTAGATGTGAGAATTGACTCCTTTCCCTTTAGTGAATTTGGTGATATTAAGGGTAAAGTAATTGATATCGGTTCAGATGCTTTACCTCCAGATCAAAACCATCAATTTTATAGATTCCCAGCCAAAATCAAGTTAGATAAACAACAATTAAGTCTCACCAATCAAGAGAGAAAGATATCCTTACAGTCGGGGATGTCTATTACTGCTAATATTAAAGTCCGGGAAGAACGGACAGTGATGAGTTTGTTTACAGAGATGTTTACAAAGCAAATCGAGAGTTTGAATGAGGTTCGTTAGGGATTGTTGAAATTAATTATTCAGCAAGCCCTAATTAGATGTTAGTTTTTTAGGAATTAAACAAAATAGAACACAAGTAGCGGTAATTCATAAATTATCGCTACGCAAGAAGAGAGTTTTCAGCCAAATTTTGCGTAATTCCTATTTTTCTAAGATTAAGCAGAGAAATAGATTAATTTAGGAAAGATTCTACAAAGCAGATTTTCAGGTGACGAAAAACTAACTGATATATTAGACATCTCCGAAAAAGATCGTAGAGACGTTCCATGGAAGGTCTCTACAAGGGTTTCAAGTCACGTACATTTAATTCTCACCAGATGTCTATTATGCTTTAACTTACCTTTGGGGGTTAAAGTCCCCTGCTTCTACAAGCAGCGGGTTTTGCGTCGGGGCAAAATCCCCGTTGCAAAACGTAATTCTAAATTCTAAATTCTAAATTCTGCATTCTTTTAACCGCTGGTTAGTTGTTTGATATCAGCGCGGAATTTACCGTTTTGTAATGCTTGCACTGCTGTTCCTGAATCTTGTACCCAAAACTGTCTCCCAAAGCGGACAATTTCCCGGTGATTTCCGGCTTGAACAATACCAATTACAGGTATTCTTGATTTATCCTTATCCCCAGCTTGTGATTTGAGAATTGTATTCAAACGATGTTGTTCTTCAATTGTCCCGGCTTGTTGTGGACTCAGTTCCACTAAAATCATTTTTACTGTTTCGACAGTTTCCGCGTCTTCTAGGATAAATTGAACTTGATCATCACGGCGATCTATTTTACCCCAAATAATTAATCTGGCATCAACTTCTAAAACGGAACTAATGCGCTCATAGGTTTTAGGAAAAACCACAGCTTCCGAAGATCCAGATAAATCTTCAACTTGCAAAATTGCCATAGAGTCACCTTTTTTGGTGACAACCTTTTTCACATTATTCAACATTACTACTGCACAAAGGATAGCATCATCTTTTTGTTCTCCCAATTGTGCCAGGTTAATAGGTGCAAGGACGGAGGATGATTGTCTGATGGATTTAAGAGGATGATCTGAGAGATAAAATCCTAATAATTCTTTTTCCATTCTCAATTTTTCTTGAGGTGGTAAATCATTGACAGGAGGAGCTTTAGGTGCAGATTCATAAGCATTCTTTTGGGGTTGATTATTATTACCTGCAAATCCACCTCCTAATAAATCAAATATATTTCCCTGTCCACTAGCTTTGTCTCTAGCACGGGATTGCGCCCACTCATAAACTAATTCTAAATCATGAATTAATTGGTTGCGATTAGCTTGAATTTTGTCAAAAGCTCCGCAGTTAATTAATGATTCTAAAGTACGCCGATTCATGGCACGTAAATCAACGCGATCGCAAAAATCCGCCAAAGATTTAAAGGGGACTAATTCTCCTGATTCTTCCCTGGCTTCTAAAATTGAGGCGATCGCATTTTGTCCCACATTCCGCACTGCCGAAAATCCAAATAAAATCTTCTCACCTGCCGGGGTAAAATCTAAACCAGAGCGATTCACATCTGGGGCATCAATAACAATCCCCATATTAGAGCAATTATCAAGATACTTCCGCACTTTGTCTGTATCCCCACTGTTAGCGGTTAACAATGCCGCCATATATTCCAATGGATAATTTGCTTTTAAATATGATGTTTGATAAGTTACATAAGCGTAAGCCGTCGAGTGGGATTTATTAAAACAATTAGAAGCGATAAAACCATTTTTAATCACAAAATTATGGTCATTTTCCACACCAATATCATAAACATTGGCTTGACCGACATAAGTACGAGAAACTATTTTAACCATATTACTTAGGGGTTGCTGAAAAAGTTATCTGTGAGGGCTAGGAGTCAGGAGTCAGGAGTCAGGAGTCAGGAGTCAGGAGTCAGGAGTCAGGAGTCAGGAGTCAGGAGTCAGGAGGAAGAATTAGAAGAAGATCAGAATAGTCTTGAATTTGGTCAAGTGATAGGGTTTTGGTAGTTTCAATGCTTATTCCTTGCACTTGTTTCACCTTTTTTACCTTCCAACTCTTGATATATCTCAGTTATAGGTTTATTCCGCAGACCCTACTTAGCTTTGTAAAACTTGTTTATTTACACCTTAATAGTCATTATCGGCAACACAGATACCTTTACATTTAATACCATTTGTTGCAGTGCGTAGACAATGGGGACAGAGAACCTCTTCCTTCTCTGTTTCTTGATTTATCACTATATTAGTGCTTGTCTGGAGCTTATCTTTTTCGGTCTGGAGTTTGTCATTCATAAGTATGGAAGAATTTGTCGCTATAATTTGTTATACTTCTTCAAAGTCAGCCCACTCAATTCCTAGTTGTTTTATGGCTGCGCGTAACGTTCCTAATTTTAGATCGCGGCCACTCCAATCAGGAATTACAGTTGCTTTCTGAGTAATTGCATTAAACCACTTTCTATGTGAACCTCCACCACGTCTGGGGATTTCTTCACATCCAAGTTTAGATAATTTCTTCGCAACTTCTCTATAGTTCATCTGATGGAGATAATTGTTTCTATTAAAGCTGGTGAGTTTTGGTCTACAGATTGTAGGTTAAGCGGAAGCTCTTTACCTAAATCTTGATATGTTTCCAGAACTGCTTCAAAAGCATCTCTAACATTGGCTAAAACCTCATCCATAGAATCCCCCTCAGTTATCAATTCTGGTAATAGTGGAGAAGTTACAGTGAATCCTCCTTCTGGTTGAGGTGTAAGTAGTAGTGGAATTTTGTAGAACATATTGTGATGGTATAGTTGAGTTTATTCTATTTTATTTAAGGTTGGATTTAGCGATCGCTATTCCTCCACAGATTGCTTTCTTTAATTCAAGCTACAAGATAGGCAATCTCATTGTTGTTTATTAACCCTCGCCAGAGGTAGAAATACTCATACTCAGTGCGGAAGCAATTTGATTACCTAACTCAAAAGTTGTCTTAATTTTTTCTTTTAACTTTATAAACCGCATAGCAGTAACTTTTTTCCCATTAAGAAGAGAAATTGCATCTGCTTCTGTAAAGAGATTTTTAGTCCAAGGAGGTGGATTCATGTTATCATCAAAGCGAATTGTTCCAACGTATTTCTGTTTTTTTAATTCAAATTTCTTTTTTACTAAAGCACTTTATCTCACAGCATATCCCGTATGTTGCCTAACATTTTGCGGGTGAAAACCTAAAACAATTTTATCTTTAGGAATTCCGGCTGCTTCTAATTCATAGGTAACACCATCTTCTGTATCATCTCTTTGTACCCATATTTTACCATCAATAATATCAAGATGCACCAGACAACCATGAATTCTTTTATGATCATGCCAACCAAGAGTTATTAATAAATAGCTATCATTTTCATCATCAAAAACTGTTTTACATTCAATCACTCCATAGGAGTAAGGAATTTGTGTATAAGGTATTAACACTTCTTTAATAACCCGGCGATAATTATCTAAGGTATCCATTGGGTAATCCTCTCAGTATCAGAATTAAAAACAAGTAAATTTAGATTTTCGCTTTCTCTTAAAAGTTTACCAATTGGTTCTTCAAATAAATCTGTGAATACAGTATCACGCACTCCTAAATATAATATTCTATCAGGTTCTAGACGATTCATAACAGCACGATATAAAACAAATCCACCAATAGCATCTTTAAGATCAGCCATTTCCGAAGGACTGACAAAACTTTTAATTTCTACGGCAATTTTTCTAGTTCCTTGTTCTGCCGCTAAAAGTTGTTTTGCTCCTAAATATACATACATATCTTTTTGACCCCATTTTAAATGTAGAGGGTCATTTGTAATTATCCAACCTTCTTGAATTAAGGCATTTTTAACAGCATTGTGATAGATGTCCTTTGCCGGCATATTAAAATTGGCTTTTCCCAACCATCCGTATAAACTGATTATCCAACCATAACTAATATTTTTAGTATAACTAAATTCTCAAAACTCTCTTTGCGCCTCTGCGCCTCTGCGTGAGACAAAAAATATCCTGTAACTTCAGACGCAAATTCCCCAAACCCCAGCCCTGTAAATGCTAAAATCAATGACTTGAATCATAAAGAGAACAATTATGGCATCCATCCGCGAGTTGCACGAACAGATAATTAGTAAAGAACGTTCTGCCGTTGAAATTACCCAAGAAGCATTAAATCGGATTCAAGAGTTAGAACCCAAACTGCACAGTTTCCTCACAGTCACGACAGAACAAGCCTTAAAACAAGCTCAAGCTGTGGATGCAAAAGTCGCTGCGGGAGAAGAAATTGGACTGTTAGCGGGGATTCCCATCGGCATTAAAGACAATTTGTGTACCAAGGGGATTGTCACCACCTGTGCTTCCCGGATTTTGGAAAATTTTATCCCACCTTACGAATCCACCGTCACCCAAAAACTAGCTGACGCTGGGGGTGTCATGGTAGGTAAAACCAACTTAGATGAGTTTGCTATGGGGAGTTCTACTGAAAACTCCGCTTACCAAGTTACCGCTAATCCTTGGGATTTATCCCGTGTTCCTGGTGGTTCTTCCGGTGGTTCAGCAGCAGCCGTAGCAGCCGATGAATGTGTGGTTTCCCTGGGTTCGGATACAGGGGGTTCAATTCGGCAACCTGCGTCCTTCTGCGGTGTTGTGGGGATGAAACCGACTTATGGGTTAGTTTCCCGTTATGGTTTAGTGGCTTATGCTTCGTCTCTAGATCAAATTGGCCCCTTTGGACGGAGTGTAGAAGATGCGGCTATATTATTAAGTGCGATCGCCGGTTATGATCCGCAAGACTCTACCAGTCTCAAAGTTGCCATTCCTAACTATGCGGCTAGTTTAAAACCGGATCTCAAAGTTAGGAAGAAACTTAGAATTGGTGTCATTACAGAAACCTTTGGTGAAGGTTTAGATCCAGAAGTAGAAGCCGCTGTCACCAAAGCCATTGAACAACTGCAAGAATTAGGTGCAGAAATTCATCCGATTTCCTGTCCCAGTTTCCGCTATGGTTTACCAACTTACTACATTATCGCCCCCTCGGAAGCATCAGCTAACTTGGCGCGTTACGATGGCGTTAAATATGGGTTGCGTTCCCCTGATGCGGACAATCTTTTATCAATGTATACCAAAACTCGTTCTCAAGGTTTTGGGGCGGAAGTCAAACGCCGGATTATGATTGGTACTTATGCCCTTTCCGCTGGTTATTATGATGCCTATTATTTGAAAGCACAAAAAGTCCGCACTCTCATTAAACAAGACTTTGAAAAAGCTTTTAAAACAGTAGATGTTTTAATTTCTCCCACTGCACCTACCACCGCATTTCGAGCCGGAGAAAAAACTACTGATCCTTTGAGTATGTATTTAAATGATTTAATGACTATTCCTGCTAATTTAGCTGGTTTACCAGGAATCAGTTTACCTTGCGGTTTTGATAGTAAAGGTTTACCCATTGGACTGCAAATAGTTGGTAAAGTGCTAGGAGAAGAGCAACTTTTTCAAGTAGCTTATGCCTATGAACAATCAACTAATTGGCATTTACAAAAACCTAAAATGGCTTAGTTTTTCACTTGTAGGGGTTTACATCGTCAACCCCTATATTCTCAATAGGAATCATCATGATCCAAAGAATGTTAAATTAATATTTCTGTATTAGTCAAAATCAAATTAAATGACTCGCTTTATACATGACCAATTCGCCAAGCAATATCTCACGGAACTATTAACACCTTATGGACAAGTAGAAACCAGCAAAGATATCACCGCAGAAGTTAGACAAATTGACGTTTTATTTATCCCCTCACCTCAACCCACACAAAGCCTAGAAAGACTCGGATTACTAGGGCGAATGGCCACAAAATATGCTATATTTGAACCATTTCGCAATGCTGTCAGCAAAAGTGAAATTCGCAGTTGTATGGGTAAATTATTTGACATCCATGCTGACTTAGAACGGCAATCTAACCGCAATAATACGCGAATAAATGAAGCAGAATTACCTCGGCTGTGGATTTTTACTCCGACAGCATCAATAGAACTCCTAGCCAGTTTTAATGGGACTACGGATGAAGAAAACTGGGGAAAAGGGATTTATTTTTTTGGAGAAGGATTCAAAACCATCATTATTGCCATTCACCAACTCCCTATTACACCAGAAACACTGTTTTTGAGGGTTTTAGGAAAAGGAAAAGTGCAAAGACAAGCGGTGGAAGAATTAGAAACACTGGCTAATGATAGTCCTTTTCTCGCGGATATTATACAATTAGTACATAACCTAATTGCTGTGTTATCGGCTCGTCAGCGTCAAGAACAAGATATTGATAAAGATGATCAGGAGTTGATTATGAAATTATCGGAAATTTATCAGCAACAATTAGAAGAACTGAAAAAACAAGGACGACAAGAAGGACGACAAGAAGGACGACAAGAAGGACGACAAGAAGGACTTCAGGAAGGAATTCATGTAGGACTTCAGGAAGGACGACAAGAAGGACTCCAAGCAGGTGTAGAAAGAGAACGACGCGCTATGATTGAAAGTATCCTGCAAGTGCGTTTTGGTCAAATTGATTCTCAGCTACAAAGAATTATCAATCCTCTAATTGCCATGAGTAGAGAAGAATTTACTCCTTTACTTCTACAATTATCTCGTGAGGAGTTATTAGCTAAATTCGCATAACAATAGTACAGTCAGAGGAGAGGATTAGGGGTTTAGGAATGCTAAATCCCTGCATTTAGGTTTTGAAAATGTGTTTATTTATCGTTATTATCTATGATTGATTACATTCTGTTCACTACTCATTGAGCATTATTATATAAGTTTCAAAAGTATGAGATCATTAAAATCATATAAACTAATTTTGAATCAACGCATAGTTAAAGGAGTCCCAACAGATGGAACAAAATCGTAAGTCAACAGCAATCATCACAGGTGCTTCTTCTGGAGTCGGTTTGCAAGCAGCCAAGGCTCTCGTTGACAAAGGAAACTGGCACGTTATTATGGCTTGTCGTGATTTAATCAAAGCCGAAAAAGCTGCCCAGAGTGTCGGAATGCCTGCAAATAGCTATACACTCATGCAAATTGATTTAGGCTCTTTAGAAAGCGTTCGACAGTTTGTCAACAATTTCAGAGCAACTGGCAAAACCGTGGAAGCTTTGGTTTGCAACGCTGCCATTTATATGCCTTTAATCAAAGAACCGTTATTTTCTCCCGAAGGATTTGAATTAACCGTTACCACAAATCACCTCGGACATTTTCTGATGTGTAATTTGATGCTGGCAGATTTACAAAAATCACCTGCCGCTGATAAAAGATTGGTAATTTTGGGAACTGTTACCCACAACCCAGATGAATTGGGTGGTAAAATTCCTCCTCGTCCAGATTTAGGCAATTTTGAAGGTTTTGCAGCGGGTTTCCAAAATCCAATTACAATGATTGACGGTAAGCAATTTGAACCAGTCAAAGCCTACAAAGATAGTAAAGTATGTAACGTTCTCACCATGCGTGAACTACATAACCGTTTTCATGAGTCCACTGGGATTACTTTCAGTTCTCTCTATCCTGGTTGTGTAGCGACAACGGCTTTATTCCGCAATCACTATCCTCTCTTCCAGAAAATTTTCCCTCTTTTCCAAAGGTATATTACTGGAGGATTTGTCACCGAGGAATTATCAGGAGAGCGCGTTGCTATGGTAGTAGCTGATCCTGAATACAAACAATCTGGTATTTATTGGAGTTGGGGAAATCGTCAAAAGAAAGATCGGGCATCTTTTGGGCAAAAAGTCTCTCCCCAAGCACGAGACGAAGAAAAAGGTAAGCGGATGTGGGATCTTAGCTACCAGTTGGTAGGATTAGGAAAAGCATCTGAAAAATCAAGATCTCTGATTTAATTGGTCAGTGGTTAGTGGTTAGTGGTCAGTAGTAAGGGGAAAAAATTTCCCCCTGCTTCCTGCTCCCTGCTCTCTTCCCTGTTTCCTAAATTGAATAATAAAGTGGAAAAGATTTAGCATCTTTAGGTTTAACATAAACCTTTTCTTGGGGTTCTAATTTTAGTTCATCGAACCGTTCCCGTGTTAAATGGGCTGTCATTGCTTGTCCATCATCTAAGGTTAATTCAACTTGAATTTCCCAACCTAAATGAATGATTCTGCTGACTATAGCTGGTACTGTTGTTCCATTAGCAACGTTTTCAATGATGATATCTTGGGGACGCAAAAATGTTTCTGGATGTGCTGATTCAAAACCGCTACTTTGAAAGATTTTGGCAGAACTGGGTAATACATTCACCGGACCAATAAAACTCATCACAAATGCAGATGCGGGATGATCATAAATTTGTGCGGGTGTTCCTACTTGTTCCACTTTGCCTTTATTCATGACCACGATTTCATCAGAAACTTCCATTGCCTCTTCTTGATCATGGGTGACGAAAACTGTGGTAACATGAACCTCATCATGGAGACGACGTAACCAAGCTCGTAGGTCTTTGCGGACTTTGGCATCAAGAGCGCCAAAGGGTTCATCCAATAATAGTACATTGGGTTCTACGGCCAATGCTCTGGCTAAAGCTACCCGTTGTCTTTGTCCACCGGAAAGCTGTGAAGGATAGCGATCGCCTAATCCACTTAATTGCACTAATTCCAATAGCTGTTCTACTTTTCCCTGAATTTTCTTTTTGGGGGCTTTGCGAATTTCTAAGCCAAAGGCGATATTTTTGCGAACAGTTAAATGTTTAAATAGGGCATAGTGCTGAAAGACAAAGCCAATATTTCTTTCTTGTACACTTTGATCAGTAGCATCTTTACCTGTCAGAAATATTTTACCTGTATCTGGTGTTTCTAAACCAGAAATTAATCGCAATAGGGTAGATTTACCAGATCCAGATGGACCAAGTAAAGCCACCAGAGAACCACTCTGAATTTCCAGATTTACCTGTTCAACTGCTTGGAAACTACCAAATTGTTTAGAGACGTTTTCAACTACTATACCCACTGGTGCTACACCTCTGCAAATAATCTACGGTTTTTAAGTAGGAATACCGTATTTTATATTTATATCACAAATATTTGCAGTGTTATCATTAAAATTCATGAACTTAACAAATTTGAGATTTTTTTATTTGGAACTCTCTTACTAAATCTAAACTAGTACACAACGGCGTAAGTCAATCAACCATTAAAAATTTGACAAAAGCTTGTGTAATCTGCTTTTTTAATTTTTAATTTTTAATTTTTAATTCCGCACTGCGGTACTAGAGTAATCCCAATACTAATCGGTTAAGCTAAAAAAATCGTCTTCTTGTCTGATTTTCAGATAGTGTTTTTCGTAATGGAACTACGTCGGCTTCACTACTTTCCCTCGCTACGCGAATTAATAAAGCAGAAGATATCAAACTGGCAACCATTGAATTACCACCATAACTAAACATGGGTAAAGGTAAGCCTGTAGTTGGTAAAGCGCCTGTAGTTACGCCAATATGTAATAATGATTGCCCAACCATAACAACTACTACACCAATTGCCACTAATTGAGATGTCAGATTCTTGGATTTGAGGGCAATAATTAATCCTAAAGTAGCGAATATTGCTAACATTAGTAATAGTAAAATACCGCCAATAAAACCAAATTCTTCCGAAAAAATGGCGAAGATAAAATCAGTATCTTGAATTGGTAAATAGAATAACTTTTGTTGAGAAAGTCCAAAACCAACCCCCGAAGTTTGACCAGAACCTACAGCTAATAAACTTTGTACTAACTGATAACCATCTCCTGTGGCATCAGCCCAAGGATTCATAAAGGACATAATGCGTTTGCGTTGATATTCTTTGATACTAATACTGATTATTGCTAACATTACCCCACCAAAGGCTGTTCCTCCCAAGTATTTATATGGTATTCCTGCTGCTAGGGCAATAAACCAAATTGTCATGCCGCAAAGTGCTGTTGTACTTAAGTTAGGTTGGGCAAGAATTCCTAAGAGGACAAGACCGAAAACACCCAGCCAAGATAAACGAATTCCCCAACGCAGTTTTTCCCATTTTCCAAAAAGTGTCGCACTTTGTAAAACTAAAAAAGGTTTAATTAGTTCTGATGGTTGGATAGGAATTGGTCCAATGGATATCCACCTAGCAGCATCAAAGGCTTTTTTTCCTAATCCTGGTACTAAGGTCAGAAAAATTAACATCAGGAAAAATATTAAAAACCAATGAGATACTCCCAAAATTTTCCGCAATGGCAAATTAACAATGATGTTGAAAATAATTAAAGAAGCTATAGCCCAAAGAATTTGCCGTTTGAAATAATATAAACCGTCACCTTGACGTTCATCAGCAACGGGATAGGATGCGGAAAAGAGGATAATTAAGCCAATAAACATCCACGTTAATGTTAGCCAGCGTAATAATCGGGCTTCTAGTCCCCAAGTAGAAACGGAATTATCAAAAATTGGGATTAAACGGAGTAGATTCACAATTTGGTAATTGGTAATTGGTAATTGGTAATTGGTAATTGGTAATTGGTAATTGGTAATTGGTAATTGGTAATTTTCTTCTTTCTTCTCCTGACTCCTGCTTTAAATCAAAACTAAATTATCTCGGTGAATCACAGTATCTGCCTTCTCATAACCTAAAATTGCTGGTATTTCCCGTGACTGTCGGCCGCAAATTTTCTGCAATTCCTCACTATTATAATTCACCAATCCTCTAGCAATTTCCTGACCATTACTATCACATAACTGCACCGCTTCTTGATTGTCAAATTCCCCCTCTACGGCTCTAATTCCTGCTGCTAATAGGGATTTTCCGGCTTTGACAACAGCGGCGATCGCTCCCGCATCTAAATGTAATTTTCCCCCAGGAATTAAACCATAAGCTATCCAGCGTTTGCGGGCTGAAGTTGGTTCTGGTTGGGGTGCAAAGTGTGTACCGATGAGTTCCCCTTGGATAATTTTTTCAATGTTCCGGGGAAACTGTCCTTGGGTAATGACTGTGCGGATACCAGCCGCGATCGCAATTCTGGCCGCAGAAATTTTAGTCATCATCCCCCCAGTCCCCCATTGAGAACCCTGTCCACCAGTTTGAATCTGTAAATCTGTCAGTTCTTGCATACTGCTAACTAAACTAATCGGTTTAGCATCAGGTACAGAACGAGGATCGGCTGAATATAATCTATCAACATCTGTTAATAAAAATAGCCAATCTGCTTCTACTAAACTGGCTACTAATGCAGAAAGGGTATCATTATCTCCAAATTTTAATTCTTCCACAGCTACTGTATCATTTTCATTAACAATAGGAATTACTCCCAAAGCTAGTAATTCTTGAAAAGTATTATTAGCATTAAGATAGCGGCTACGCTGTACCAAATCTGCCCTTGTTAATAATACTTGAGCAATTGGTTGTTGCAAAATACTAAATAAATCATCATATATACGCATTAATCTACCCTGTCCAACTGCTGCTACAGCCTGTTTTAAAGCTATAGTTTTGGGACGTTCCGTTAAACCTAACCGCGCACAACCTACTCCCACAGCACCGGAGGAAACTAAAATTACTCGATGTCCCTGTCGTCTCAAATCACAAAGAGTTTCCGCTAAAGTAGCAATGCTAGAAAGGGCTAATTGTCCGGTTTCTGGTTGAGTGAGACTAGAAGTACCGATTTTAACAACGATTGTTTTGGTCATTTGTCAGTTGTCAGTTGTCAGTTGTTGGTAGGGGCGAAGCATTTGGAAGATAAATTATCGGTCATTGCCAAAAATAGTTCTCCAAATGCTTCGCCCGTACAGTTGTCAGTTGTCAGTAGGGACGAAGCATTTGGAAGATAAATTATCGGTCATTGCCAAAAATAGTTCTCCAAATGCTTCGCCCGTACAGTTGTCAGTTGTCAGTAGGGGCGAAGCATTTGGAAGATAAATTATCGGTCATTGCCAAAAATAGTTCTCCAAATGCTTCGCCCGTACAGTTGTCAGTTGTCGGTTGTTACCAAAAAATTGTACAGCGCCAATCCCTCTCTTGTGAAGGCAAGTAACTAGTTGCTTGTTTGCTAATTTTCCTTAATGGATGCTACGGAGTAGAATTCAGGTGTTAGCAGAGGTCTAGCAGGTCTAAACTTCTGCTTAGTCCTATCTTCTAAAACCCACGGAAGTTATAACCAACTCCCAACAAAACCCCGACATCAGTTTTACTAAAAAACCCAGCATTGACAGCGGCTGTGGCGGTTAATCTACTATTGAGAGGTACGTCTATACCACCAGTGACTAACAAAGCAGTTTCAGATTTATCGCCTGTTTTAATGACTGCACCTAATCCAAGATAAGGAGCTATGGGTAAAGCTTCTGTAAATGGATCTGGTGATTTAAAAGACAAGTCATAAGTGATAGGGACGAGAAATGTTGTGTTTGATCCTAGTATTACTGATGGTCTGACTGATAGAGTTTTGGTAACACCAATTTTACTAATGACAGTAAAGTTACCATCACTTAGGTCTGAAAAGCCACCGGAAGCACCAACGTTGAGACCAACACCGATGTAGCTACTACCACCACGAGTGGCTCTACCTATGCCAATTGGACTTTGTGCGATGCGATTAGATGGTTGTGTTTTTTCACTGGCTTCTGTAGAACCAGAATTGAGCATAACTGATGAAGTTTCTACTGTTCCTGGTATGGGTGTGATTGTTCCACTGGCTATTTCTTCTGTAGCAACGGTGAATATTGATGTTTGGTGGGTGGGAAGAATAATTGTTTCTGGCTCAACTGTCTGAGCATTTACGGAAAGTCCGCTCCCTAAAATTACCAAAGCTGCAAGACTTGGTAAGGTTAAAAAACTTTTACGAAAAATAATATTACTCACGTTCACTCCTCACTAGATTTAAGATTGACACCATCATCTTGACAAATTTCCTTAATACTCATCATTTAACACGAAAAATCAAAATTTGCATCTTGATTTTGTTTAATTAACTAAGTTGTGAGCATTGGTAACAGTTTAAGCAATACCTTTGCCAAATTGAAAAAAGCCTTGATTAATATTTAGGGTTGTTCGCGTTGCGAGGAAAATAGTGCGTATTTATACGGGAATTATAGGCATCCGTCATAACCAAACAAATGTGTTGGGTTGCGCTATCGCTTAACCCAACCTACAAAAAATAGCGGAGGTATTGCTTAATTGTTTTAAGAGATATCTAGCAATTGTCTCAGAAGCATTTGATCGTCTAGTTTCGCTTTTAAACGACCTTTTTCCACGTCACGAATCCAGCTTTGGCTTTTTTCCATCAGCTTTGCTAATTCCCTTTGGGAAAGGTTCATTTTTTTACGTCCTTCTGTCACCTGTTCCCCCAATAAATTACCTGTTTGTTGATGATTACTTTTGGGTTTAGTGGTGCGACGTTGTTTTTTATCTGATTCTGAGCGGTTTTCCCAGTCTGGAGGGAGTTCAAAAGATAAAATTCGGGCATTCAGAAGCAAATTCCATTTACCACGTGGTCCGCTGTCTGTGAGACGATTTTCACCACTACCATCATTAATCCAAAATTCTAAAGCTTCCTCTGGATCTTCAGGAATATCAACTAATTTTGCCCACAAAGGTTGAATTTCTGGGGGATAGGTAACAGGATCAAATAATGGCTTTACTCCATAATGATTGAGAACTTCTAAATCATTTTCATAGGCTTTAAGGAGACGTTTACGTTCTTCCCTGTGTCTAGAAGCTTGAGTCACTTTTTCCTCACCATAAGCAACGCGCAGCAAGGTAGGAATAGTAATCCGTTGTTCTCTACCCATTTTGGTTTTAAATAATAACCAAAGCATAAGTCTCACAGCCCCTTCATGTTGTTGCCACAGACTCATAACTGTGGTTAATAGGGTTTTGGGAAGACTGCCATACTGATAAAATGTGGTGCGTTCTTTGCATCCTTGTCTGTTGAAGAAATGTTGTGTCCAAATCCCAGCTTTGACTGTAAATGTCAGTCCGACTAAATATTTACAACCTTGATCATCTTCTTGAAAATGGTGCTGAGTATCTGTCAAATTCCATAGATAACTATCTTTAATAGAAAAACTGGGAACTCTACCCTGTTGCGGCCAGTCAATAGAAACCATGAGAGAACAAGTTTGATAAACGATGTTTTTAATTAAACCAAGTTTGGTGCTTTTGCTGAGGTCTTTACGTTTTTCTAAGCCCAAATACTGTTCAATTTGTCGTTCATCAATTGTAAATTCTTCTTCCCAAGGTTGATCTAGGGCTGTGATTTGAGCAGCAAAAATGAGATGGATACAAGCAGCACGAATGTCTAGATAATCAATTGCTTGTAAATTATCAGCGCGGTTATTAGCTGGAAATAGGTCTTGGATCTGAAAGGAAATTGTCCCTCGTCCTTGATTAACTGAGCGACTGTAATGTAAATTACCCTCCTCATTTTTTTCCCATTGTAAAGATGTTCGTTGCGCTAGTAAATTACAAGCTTCCCAAATAACTATTGCTGACGCAAAGGGATTATTCTTACCATTAGAAAACAAATCTGGACTAGTCGCATCACGTGGTTCAACTTTGCATCTTCCTTTTTTTGCGTGTGTAGGTATAGGCGCATTTGTTGGACAAGCAATCACACATTGTGGTTGTAAATAATAACCCTCACAATTATTACAAAGGGCAGGATCAACCCAATATTCATCATCTTCGATTTTGATTGCACCCGTAGGACATAGGGGTCGGCAGTTGTCACATCCCACGCAACTGTTGTTAGGAATTATATGTGGCATAGGAACTGTTCCTACTTTAATCGTTGAGATGTTTGGCTCAAGTCTCCCCTTAATGTGTCCAATTGATTCATAACTTGCTACCAAATTACCTCTATAACGAGAAGATATTTTTCTCGCCTGATTAATTACTGATATGGTTAATGAAGCCAGATTTTGTAGCTATTTATATTTTGCAAAGTTAGGCTTCATTGCTTCTTCATTAACTATAATTTTCATAAAGATTTCAATAAGATTGTTCGGGATGAGCTTGGGAGGATTTCTTAATATTTACCTGAATATTTACTGTCATAATGTTTGGTTTGGGCTATATAAATTATCCTAAATGTTTTTGAGTAACATCTTATAGGCGGGAATGGGTAATTGGTAATAAAGAATAGAAAACAAAATGGTTCAAAAATAGAGGAAATGATTTTTTAAAGTTTGTGTTTACTAATACTCTCAGGAGAATATTTTTATCTAATTAGAAAATATTTGCAAATAGGAAGTCAATTAAGCAAATAATAATCTTTGATAATTGATTATTATTCTTGTTACATAAGATATCTTTAGGCTAATTTATCAAGCTTTATTGAAAAAATAAATTTAAACACAATTCTAGAAACCTTTGACTAATAAGCTTTCTATCCAAGCACACTACCCAAATTTATCAATAAGTAATATCATTTAATATTTTGAACTAATTAAAAATAAATAATATTATTTAGCAAGTCATCAAAATTTGACAAAAAGTTAATTTTTGTGATTGAAAAAATGAAATCTCAGGCTAGTATGAAGATTCAAGGATTAACTAACATCTAGCTAAAATTGCTGAGGTTTTATTCATGGCTACATTAACAGGATTGACTTATGGTGGTAATGCTTGGACTCCTAAATTTGCTCAAGAAATAGATAAAGAAAAATGTATTGGTTGTGGCAGATGTATGAAAATTTGTGGTCATAAAGTTTTAGCTTTAATGGCTTTGAATGAAGAAGGTGAATTTGTAGTAGATGAAGATGAAGAAGAAGTTGAACGGAAAGTAATGGTTATTGCTAATCCAGAAAACTGTATTGGTTGTGAAGCTTGCGCTCGGATTTGTTCCAAGAATTGTTACAGTCATGACACACTAGATAAATAACATTCTTGGTAATACGGTGTGATGTTTTGCAAAACACTGGTTATTTTTGTCAAGTTTATCAGCAAGGTAATTAGAGGGGAATCTCGATATTGATCGCAACTGATGAAAAAGTTCGCAGTAAACAGAAACGTAAATCTTCAGTTGTTATCATCTAAAAAAATCATACTTGCTACTATTTTTTCAGCTGCTATTTGATTTATGAAAATATCAACTCTCAAATCCTCGATTTCTTCAAGAACTCGGGGATTTTGTAGTTATCAATATGAAAAAATATGGAAGTTTACCCATTTTTTATTAGTTACAAGCTAGAACAGTAATAGTGAAAATATCAAAGATTGTCTTATCCTCAGAAAATAATTCTGTGGCTACACAAACAAAGTCTATCTTCACTGACTATTGTTTTATTAATGTTTACAAAGCAGGTAGCATTCATGCAAAAAGTTCCTGTTTCGCTGTGGACACTGTTAGCTGGGATGATCATAGCCCCTATCAGTATCTGGGTTGGTCAAAATCATCATTTATTACCGGAAGCAGCATCGCAACAAGCACCTTTGGTAGATGGTTTTTTCAATCTCATGTTGACAATTGCGGTTGCTCTTTTCTTAATTGTTGAAGGGACGATTCTGCTGTTTCTAGTTATCTATAGACGACGCAAAGGAGATAACTCTGATGGTACACCTGTAGAAGGTAACTTGAGTTTAGAAATTTTTTGGACGGCAATTCCTACGGTAATTGTGATTGTTTTAGGTATTTATAGTGTTGATATTTATAACCAAATGGGTGGTTTTGGTGTCGGTAGTCATCCTCACCATGAGTCAGCAGGTGCTATGAATGTTAGTCAAATAGCTAATATTGGGATTGGTGAAAATCCGCAAACCAAAAATAAACCGGCTGATTTGGTTGTAGATGTTAAGGGTATACAGTTTGCGTGGTTATTTAATTACCCTGTAAGTGGTATTTCTGCTGGAGAATTGCACGTTCCTGTTGGTGCTGATGTGCAATTGAATTTATCCGCAGATGATGTGATTCATTCTTTTTGGGTTCCCCAATTTCGTCTGAAACAAGATGCTATTCCTGGAGTTCCTACACAACTGCGATTTACAGCTACAAAAACTGGTACTTATCCGGTAGTTTGTGCAGAATTGTGTGGTGGTTATCATGGTTCAATGCGGACAGAGGTAATTGTTCATGAACAACAAGATTTTGATGCTTGGATGAATGAAAACCAGATTGCAGAAAATCAAGATATAAATCATATAATAGCTGTGAATTTGGAGAATTTATCGCCGTCAGAATTTCTTGACCCCTACATTCAAAATTTGGAAGTAACTCCAACAAATCTTCAGTCATTAGTTATGAGTCATTAGTAATTATTAGCTAATAACTGAAAACTGACAAAAGACAACTCACAAAAATATGACACAAGTAAATTTTCCAGTTAATCCCCCACCTGATGCAAGCGAATCAACAACCCGGCTGATTACTCATAGTTCTCATCCCCCAGCCTGGAAAGTTCGAGATTATTTCACATTTAATACTGATCACAAAGTTATTGGGATTCAATACTTGGTGACAGCCTTTGCATTCTATCTAATTGGTGGGTTAATGGCGATCGCCATTCGCGCCGAATTAGCCACACCGGACTCGGACTTTCTTGATCCAAATCTGTACAATGCCTTCATGACAAATCATGGCACAATCATGATTTTCTTGTGGATTGTTCCCAGTGCAATTGGTGGATTTGGTAACTATCTAGTCCCCTTGATGATGGGTGCTAGAGATATGGCTTTTCCTAAATTAAATGCGATCGCCTTTTGGTTAAATCCCCCCGCCGGATTATTATTATTAGGTAGTTTTATCTTTGGTGGTTCTCAATCAGGTTGGACAGCTTACCCACCATTAAGTCTAGTTACCGCCAACAACGCCCAAACAATGTGGATTTTAGCGATTGTTTTGGTAGGAACTTCTTCAATTTTAGGTTCACTTAACTTTGTCATCACCATTTTGATGATGAAAGTTCCCAGCATGAAATGGGATCAAGTTCCCCTGTTTTGTTGGGCAATTTTAGCAACTTCTATCCTTGCCCTTTTCTCTACTCCTGTATTAGCAGCCGGTTTAGTTTTGCTGTTATTTGATATTAACTTCGGCACATCCTTCTTCAAACCAGATGCAGGTGGCAACGTCGTTATTTACCAACATTTATTTTGGTTTTATTCCCATCCGGCGGTTTATTTAATGATTCTGCCGATTTTCGGGATTATGTCCGAAATTATTCCCACCCATGCGCGAAAACCGATATTTGGTTATAAAGCGATCGCTTTTTCCACAGTCGCTATTTGTGTCGTTGGTTTATTCGTCTGGGTTCACCATATGTTCACCAGTGGTACACCCGGTTGGATGCGGATGTTCTTCACCATTTCCACACTCATAGTTGCAGTCCCCACAGGTGTGAAAATCTTCGGTTGGGTAGCAACTCTCTGGGGAGGAAAAATCCGTTTCACCAGTGCCATGTTATTCGCTATTGGATTACTTTCCATGTTCGTCATGGGCGGATTAAGCGGCGTAACAATGGGAACAGCCCCCTTTGACGTTCACGTTCACGACACCTATTATGTAGTCGGTCATTTCCACTACGTCTTATTTGGTGGTTCAGTCTTTGGGATTTACGCAGGTATCTATCACTGGTTTCCCAAAATCACCGGCAGAATGATGAACGAAACCTGGGGACGAGTTCATTTTGTCCTCACCTTCATCGGCACAAACCTCACATTCCTACCCATGCACAAACTAGGGTTACAAGGAATGCCCCGCCGAGTTGCCATGTATGACCCCCAATTTACCAGCTTAAACCAGCTTTGCACCATTGGCGCAATCCTTTTGGGTATTTCTGTCATTCCCTTCGCCTTAAACGCCATTTTCAGTTGGAAAAACGGTGAACTCGCAGGTGATAACCCCTGGGAAAGTTTAACTTTAGAATGGACAACCTCTTCCCCACCCATCATTGAAAACTGGGAAGTTCTACCCGTTGTTACTCATGGACCTTATGACTATGGACATGATAAATCATCGCTAACAGAACCCGTCAGTTGAAACGCAAACATAATTTATCCGCCTTGTACTCAAGTACAAGGCTAATAGTAAAAGTCGGTTAAACCCGACTGGAAAATTGGAATTTTAGTCCGTTTTAACGGACTTGGGCTATGAGACTGGGAATTTATTCCCAGACGGGTGAGGAAGCTAATTGAGAACCAAATACTAGGAATAATCATATGACTGCAATTACACCAATTGAACATCATAGCGACGGGCATGAAGAACATCCAGATTTACGAGTGTGGGGATTAATCACATTTCTCGCTTCTGAATCATTAATGTTTGGTGGATTTTTCGCCACCTATTTGTTTTTTAAAGGGACTACAGCAGTTTGGCCACCAGCAGGAACAGAAGTAGAATTATTTATCCCAGCCATTAACACGATCATCCTCGTTTCTAGTAGTTTTGTCATTCACTTTGGTGATATGGCAATTAAAAGAAATAGTGTGGGTTGGATGCGGTTTTGGTATTTTATCACCGCAATTATGGGGGCTGTATTCCTAGCTGGTCAGGTTTATGAATACATGAACTTAGGTTATGGATTCACTACCAATGTTTTCTCGAATTGCTTTTATTTAATGACCGGTTTTCACGGTTTGCACGTCTTTATTGGATTGTTATTAATTTTGGGTGTATTATGGCGTTCTTTCCGTCGTGGTCATTATTCTGCTACTAAACATACAGGCATAGAAATGGCGGAAATTTATTGGCACTTTGTGGATATTATTTGGATCATTCTCTTCACATTGGTGTACCTGCTCAATATTTTGTAACCATGGGTAATGAGGAATTACTGGAGTTTAAAGAATTTCTACTCAAAAAATATCCCAATCCTCAGTACAAATGTAGGGGTAAAGCAAAAGCTCATTGGTGTCAACTTAAGTTAAAAATGGCTTATCTGTTTGCTTCCACACCCGTCAGGGAATAAATTCCCTGTCTCATAGCTCAAGTCCGTTAAAACGGACTAATAAATTTTCCTAAGAGGATGTTTGAAAACTTTTTCGTGTGGGATCTGACACCCGCAGATCCCCCTAAATCCCCCTTAAAAAGGGGGACTTTGAGGAATTTAGCCCCCCTTTGTAAGGGGGGTTGGGGGGATCTCGATTAATTCTGATACTTTTCAAACATCCTCTAATGCTTAGTCATCTTCAGATGACTTCTGCTATTAGACTGGGAATTCATTCCCAGGCGGGCTACAGGTTTTACTAAACCCCTACACAAGACGTTATTTTCACCTCATACATATTTGATATTTTCTGCAAATAGGTAAGGAACGCAAATTTAATAACCTGCAATTCTGACTTAACCTGAAATGGTGCGTTACGCTGTCGCTAACACACCCTACTTTTGCACTTTATTTAATTCATATTCCTAAGTAATATCAAATCCTGTACTTCGACTATGGCTACGCCACGCAGGCTATCGCTCAGTAACCAGAAAATCCTGATTCAGACAAAAAATACTTGACAAATCCCCATACCTCATAGATAATATATGTAAGTCGTGCCAAGACTACAAAAATTAAAAGCAAAAAAATCGAGTCGCCAGAGGCGACAACCAGAAGAAGGGAAAAGAAAAAAGCGTAAAGTGCAAAAGGGCAAGAGTGTAAAGAACTAAAGAGTCCTTGCGCCGGAAACTACTAACCGAAACCCATTGCCGTCGTTCCTGTAACCTGGGTAATAGTCGTTACGATCCGCAGAACGGCAATACTTAGGGTTGGCGTACCAAGAACCACCGCGCAGCAGCCGTATTGCGCCCTCTTCAACGCTATTGGATTCTATCCATGCCGATCCATCTGTGGGAGCATCATTATAATCATCGTGCCAATGATCATCACACCATTCCCAAACATTCCCGTGCATATCATACAACCCAAAGGCGTTAGCTGTAAAGCTACCTACCGGAGTTGTTTTTTCTCTATATTCACCTTCAGGTTCTTCACCATAGATAATAGAAGCACTATAATTTGCTAACTTACCTGTGATAGTTTCCCCAAAGTGAAAAGGTGTCGTCGTTCCAGCCCTGCAAGCGTATTCCCACTCAGCCTCACTCGGTAAACGATATTTTCTACCAGTCAGTTGAGAGAGCCTTTCACAAAACTCCACTGCATCATACCACGTAATCTGTTCAACAGGTAAATTATTTTCTTGTTTATTTTCTTTGAAGTTTGACGGGTTCGGTTCAAGTTCTCGGTTTACCTGTGGACAGTTGGTTGCGACTGCTTTCCACTGCGCTTGCGTCACAGGATATTTCCCCATAAAGAAAGGTTGTACCGTCACCTCATGCTGGGGACTTTCATCATCATAGCCTCCTGGTTCGTCTTCCGGTGAACCCATAAGGAATTTACCACCAGGGATAGCAACCATGTCTAATGTGATATTTCCTGGAAGACTTTCTTGAAAATAATAATTTTGTTGAGTTTCTCGTTTCGTTTCTTCACCACGACGGTTAACAGTAATGACATCAAAATCAAAACTTTGTAACCGGACTTTTCCAAAATTAATTTCTGGACGTTTTAACTTTACTCCCTCAACCTCAATAGTTTCTGACTTGAATATTTTCCGACTTGCTTCTACTCCCTTATCATCACCCCTGACAACAGCACGATAACCTTGTGCTATTTTCAGTAAAGGTTGATAGTTTTCTTTTAATGGTTCAGCTAAAGTTTCAATTACCGACGATAACCGCACTAACTCACCTTTATTATTGCTTAAATAAGCCTGTTGTAATTTTCGCGCTAATTCCTTTGCAGCTTGACTACCTTTTTCAACATAACTCAAAGCTGCCCATTGTTGCACTTGATTTAAGTCATTATTTTGATTTTGGTTACTAACTTGGCGGCTAATATATTGAATCAGAAAATCCGAAAGTTTTTTTAATATTTGTTCGCGGTTGCTTTCAGGAAATCTTTTGAGTAATTCATTTCTCACTTCTCGTTCCATTTCATATAATTCAAAATCAACCTGTTGACATAAATCTGATAATAATAAATCAGCAACCACATACCAGAGAAGATCAGATGTTTGATAGAAGAATTTACGGTATAAACAATAAAGTAAATCTGGAGTTAAAACCAAAGGAAAAGCAGCATAAGACGCAAATTTTAAATGTGAGTTTCCTAATAATTTTTCAAATACCGCTATTCTACCATTAGCATCAAATCCATAATTCCATAAATCATCTGAAGAACCTCTTTCTTCCTCCTCCTTCCCTGGGAGGGAAGGGGGTTGGGGGGTTAGGTTTCGACTTGATAACCATTTCACCATTCTTTGAAACTCCCCAGTCTCCAAAGCAAACATAGGAACTGAAGGATTTATTTTAGCTATTTCCTCAGCCGTATTATCTACCCAACGGGAAGAGGGTAAAGGATTTAACCAAGCTATTTTTTTAGTTTTAGGAATTAATTGTGTAATAAAATCATAAGTTTCTTCCCACCTATCGGGTACAGTGCGGCCACGCGCAGCGCCAGCATCACTGATAATAATTACTAGAGTATGTTGTGGAGAAAATTTAGATAATATAGATGTAATAGATTGACCTTGCCAAATATGAAGGTTTAAGACTTGAAACCAATCAATTAATTCACTGGTACTGACTTTTTTATCTGTTTCTTCTTTGTTATCATTCATATCTTCTCGCAAAGCCAAAAAACGACCAATTGCAGCATTTATTAATGTTTCAGGAGGTGCTGAAAATCTGCCATTGATAATATCTATTAATGCCTTTTTATCAGGAAATTCCACATAATGATATAAACAACGTCTGAGAAAAGCATTAGGTAATTCTTTCTCTTGGTTAGAAGTGATAAAAATAATTGGTGGTGCATCTTTATTAGCTGTTAACCACCGTCGAGGACGCACATCTTTAATTTCAAAACATTGGTCTTCTAAAGCTAATAATAAATCATTGGGAAAGTCTATATCAGCCTTATCAATTTCATCAATTAAGACGATATTTCTAGATTTGATATTATCTGTTTCTCCATGTTCTAAAAAAGCATGACCTAATGGACCATATTCTAAATAATCTTCAGGGTTTGTACTCTTTAATTTTTCTAATTTTGCTATTTGTGCAGCTTGTAATCTGCCAATATAATCATAGGTGTAAAAGCCATCTTGCGCTTTGCTAGTTGATTGAATATTCCACAGTCGGAAATGCCAATTTTCTCCTTCTCTTTGACTAAATTCATAAAATACAGCGCGCGCAAGTTCACTTTTTCCGCATCCAGGTTCACCTTCTAATAGTAAAGGCCGATTTAATTGAATTGCTAACTTTACCGCTTCTTTGGTTCATCTCATCCTCATCTCAGTAGGTATCGGTTTAGTATTTACTGGTAATATCCATGATGGTTCATTAACCACAGTTGCAGGTGTGTTATCGCAGATTTCAGTAGGTAGCTTTGCCAAGTATAATCAATCTCGCTTAGATAAGCAAATTAAAGCGTTAATGGCTAAAATGGATGAAGAGTAAATTGACGTGAAAAAGCTGGTAGGGGTTGAGAATTACGCTTTATCCCTACGAATATATTATCTGGTAGCGTAGCGTGGCGCAAGCCATACCAGGATTAACAGGATGTTCTTGTTTATCCTTATGCAAAAATTTGTGATACTTTTAAATTTAGACTATTAAATTGTGGAGATATAACGAAATCATCACCGGAGAAAATCCCCATTTCAGTGTAAGTTTCGTTAATTAACTCTAAAACTAATATGCTTTGGGTTTGGGGGTCAATAATCCAATATTCAGGAATACCACAATCTTGATATTGTAGACGTTTGGCAATAAAATCTCTATCTCTTTGTAATTCCCCAGGACTAACAACTTCAACAACCAATAAAGGTGGTAGCATTGATAGGCGAATAGTGTTCCGATTTGCTAATTGTTGAATATGCTCTTCTCGAATAATAGTCAGGTCAGGATAACGGTTTCTCGGTTCTCCTCTGACTTCCAATTCCAAACCATGTCCCCGCACTCTTTTATGACCCAAGAGAGAGACAAATTGAATTAATAAAAATGTAGCAATTTGCACATTGATTCCTGATTCTGGGGGCATTTCAATTAACTCTCCATTAAACAATTCATAAAGTTTTTCTGTACCATCATCATAAGATAAATATTCTTCAAAGCTTTGAAATTGATGTTTAACTTGTAGCATCAGAGTTACTCCATCTATTGTCTTAGTTAGATTTTAACACTCTTGATTTCTCTTTACGTCTCTGCACGAAATTAAATGTAATTCACTTACCAGAAAATTGTAGACCTTCACATTAGGGCGTTGCTGATTAAGGGTATGAATTTTAGTCTCACGCAAAGGCGCAAAGACGCACTGAGGTTTGAGTTTTAAAGGTTCAATTTGGGAATTTCATACCTCAATTCAGCAACGCCGATAAATTCATGATTTCTTCATGAATATGATATATGAATAAATGTATTTATGTTAATAGTCTAAAAATATACAACAATATCTTCATATCACAAATTTTTATCTACCCAATGGAGGAATCAAGACGTACCCAATAAATATTAAATAATTAAATATTCCGATCACCTGACGAACTTTAACAGTATATCCCTTTGTTTGCACTATACAAACAAGGGATTTTTTTATGCAAATTCGTAAATGATACCAATTGCAGATGATAATCATCATTTTATATATCTTAGGGGGGACTGGATTCAAGCCGAATAAATATTAAATATTAAGTAGCCCGATTACCCTACCGGACTTTAGCTCCAAATCCTCTCTTGTCATTATCCGATAAGAGAGGTTTTATTCACTTTTTATCAGCTTACTCAGAAATTTGCTAATTTTCATTAACCGAAAATTATTCATTTTTAGAATTGATATATTACCAAAATTTGTCTACATATTAAAAATAATGCCCCGACCATAATCAATATTAATGTTATTTTTCCCCCAGGAACTAGGGTTTGATAGTTACCATTAGTAAATTCTGGTGTTTGACTTTGTTTCCAACTCATTAATGCTGGCATAATTCCTCCTAAAATGGAAGCACTAAATGCGCCAGTATATTCTAGAGCATGAAAAAAGATGGTAGGATTAAATGTTCCTAAACTCAGAGGTGGAAGCAACACTAAGGAATAGAGAGGTAAACGAGAAATTTCGCTTTTGGTAATGATGGAAATATCTTGAAAAAAGTCTGTTAACCCATAAGTAATCCCAATAAATGATGTCACAATTGCAAATTCAGAAAAAATTGATAATAACACAGCAAACCATTCTCCTGATTGACCAGTTCGCAGAATTTCCAGTGGATCAAATACTTTCTCATTTTCGAGATTATGCGATAAAATATCTGGAGTCATGCAGCCTAAAATAACCGCATTCCAAGCTAGAAACATGAACAAGGGAATCACTGAACCAATAATCATAGATTGGCGAATTTTGCGAATGTCTCCTTCCAATTGAGTTACAACCAATGGAACAATACTATGAAAGAACATTGCTACATAAATAACAGCAATAGCATTACCAATAGATTGCCAATTTTGGACTAGAAGTTGAGAGTTTTGGAATTGCATTCCCCCTAATATTAATAAACCGAAAAAAGCAATTAGTAAAATAATAATAAATATACCATTAATCTTTTCTACTAATCTATCTTTACCCCAATACATTAGGCTACCAAATACTAGAAAAAAACTTACTGTTCCTACCCACTGAGGTGAAATATGTTCTAATTCCCAAACTTGATCAACTGTGGTTATTAAAATTTTTCCACCTTCAGTCATATATGCCACCAAGAGGGCATAGTGGTTAAATATATAGGCAATTCCGGCAATTCTCGCTCCTGGTTTACCGAGAATCTTGGCTATGATTGCTAATAAACCTATATGAGAAATACCCTCAACTCTCATCACATTTAAAGTCAATTCTGCAACTAATAAACCGGAAATTAAAGCATACAGCCATACAGTAATAAGTAGGATTGTAGATGGTATAATCCCAGATGGTAAAGTTACCGCAGGTAAGCCAATAATCCCCGCCCCAATAGTAGTTCCGACAATTAAAGCTGTATTTCCAAAAACACTACCAGGTTGATGTTGAAATTTATTATCATCAAACTTTAGGTGAGAAAATAATCGCGTTACTGGTTGTTCTTGTTTATTCATAGTGCAGGTAATTAGTGTTATTTAGATCCCCGACTTCTTAGAGAAGTCGGGGATCTTGTTTCTTGTTTTTTGTTTTATTAAACAAATTTTTTGCTAAACTCACAGATTAAGTCTACCCTACCTTTACGTAACATGGCTGGATCTAATCTTCCTGTGGTATTACAAGTCATTAGTATTACTAATTTTTGTTGCATTTGCATCACAGATTCATCAATTACGCTTTGGTATAATGTCCCATCTAATAAGGCTAGAATATGCTTAAAGTGTAGTTTCTTCTACCTCTTTCATAAGCTTCAATCTGTAGCCAAATATCATGTTCTGACCAATAGGCATAAACTGTATTAACTACATCTAACCTTTCCCAATTCACAAATTTTTCAACGGGGAAATAAAAGTCTCTTTCTGAGTAATATTGAGTGATAACATCAGGACGTTCTAATAGTTTCAAAACTCGTAAAACGGTTATTTCTTGGAGAAGATTCAGAACATAGTCAATGGGAATACTATTACGACTGACAAATTGAACGAGAGGTGTTTCTGTTGTCAAAAAGTCTTTATGGCGATGTTCTGGGGTGAGCATATCTGGTGTAATATAATTCCAATATTTTTGGAATTCACCACGGGTATAATCTGAAGCTAAATTTAAAATATTTGCCCACCAAGCATACTCTTTTCTCGCTAGAGCATCAGCATAATAGCTGGCTAAATTAATACTTTTCTGGGTTAATTCTTGAGTATCATGAAATAAAATTTTACCGAAGTATTCCCAATCAAAATCTCTGTGAAATGGCCGCCAACCACTAGATAACAAGTGTTGAAAGTTCTTATTGGTGTTATTACTTTCGTTGGTTCGGAAATAGTCAAAATCCATAGTCAAATTATTCTCTGTTGAAACAGGCAATGATGCACAACTTTTTGATCACACTTATTTATGTAACATACTATAGCATTACACCAAAAAGGTTTTACTGCCTACCGCTGTTGGTGTAGCCTGTCCTTAGAGGTTGTTTGAAAACTTTTTCGTGTGGGATCTGACACCCGCAGATCCCCCTAAATCCCCCTTGGAAAGGGGGACTTTGAGGAATTTAGCCCCCCTTTGTAAGGGGGGTTGGGGGGATCTCAATTAATTCTGATACTTTTCAAACATCCTCTTAGGGTAACCTGCTAGATTACACAAAAAGAGGTTGTGTCAACTATTTTACACGAGTTATGAATTTGTTGATTTTTCTAAATAAATTTATTGACAATTTTGCATATAATCAAAATATATCTGCTAAAAGTATTAAAGCTGGATTTTTATTTCCTGTTCAAATTGGTGTCAGGATTTAGCCGTCAGTTGTCATCTGATACAGCTTTTAATCCAGAAATACAGGAAATTAACACTTCCTCTTTTTTGCTGTTCTGGCTTTTGGCTGATAGCTGAATGCTTACAAATCGGTTGAGATAATAACCAATGAGGATTTACAAGTTTGTCTATTATGCCCAAAAAAACCACTACTCCCCATTAACTACTCTGGAGACGAGATGTATCTAGCGCATTCATTCATGAGTGATGAGAAACGGAAAAAACATCAACAGCCTTTAATTTTAGTGGTAGAAAATCATGATGATAGTCTACTGCTAATGGGTTATACCCTTGAGTTACTTGGTTGTCAGTCTATTTGTCAAAAAGAAAGTTCAAAAACAGTATTTATGGCGAAAGAACACCAACCTGATTTAATTTTATTAAATATTTTTTTACCAGGTATGAGTGGACTAGACGTTATTCGATATCTAAAGCAAGAATCATTAACTTGTCATATTCCCGTGGTTGCTGTTACTGTTTTAACTGGGAGTGAAGATAAACAACATATTCTAGAAGCAAAGTTTGATGATTACATCACTAAACCTTATATGATTGAGGAATTGGCAGCAATTATCTACCGATTACTAGGTAGAAAATTTGAGCTATGCTCAACTTTAGAAGTGCAGCACATTCATTAATAATTATTCAGTGATTTTAGGTAATTTGACTGTGAATATACTACCTTTACCCAGTTCGGAGAAAAGTTCTATTTTACCTCTGTGTGCTTCAGCAATCCGGCTGGAAAGGTGTAGTCCTAAACCACTACCTGATCTTTTATTCTGGCCTTGGTGAAAGCGCTCAAAAATTGTTCCCTGATCTTCTGCCGCAATGCCATAACCTGTATCTTGAACTTCGATGACTATTTCACTAAGATGATTGATTGGGGATAAGGTTTCAAAAATGCGAATTTCTATACTACCTGTATCAGTAAATTTGATCGCATTACCAATTAAATTATTAAACACTCGTCGTAATTCTAAGCGATCGCCGTTAACTATGCCCCCATTATTTCCAGTTGGGCTTAATTCATGGGTATCCAATTTTAAAATTAAGTTTTTCTCCTGTGCTAGGGGAGTTAGTTCACTGACTACTTCAGCCGCAATTGTTGTTAAGTTACATGATTCAAAGTTGAGGGTTTTTTTCCCAGCCTCAAAACGGTAAACTTCTAGCAATGTATTTACCATTTCCAGAAGATTTTGATTACTGCGAATCATCACATGAATCGGTTGTTTCATTTCTGAAGGAATCTGACCAAAGACTTCTTGCAGAAATAAATTTAGCATTCGATCAGCGGCTACTAGGGGAGTACGTAAATCATGGGTGAGACGAGAAACAAAGTCTTCTCGCTGTAGTGTCATTTTTCGTTGTTCGTCAATACTGTGCTTTAATCTTAACAGCGATCGCACTCTTGCTAATAGTTCTTCTGTCTCAAAGGGTTTACAAATAAAATCATCAGCACCAACATCTAAACCTTTAACAACGCTAGATTCGTTATAAGCTGTCAGGAGTAAGATCGGAATATAGTTGATTTCGGGATTATTCCGAATCCGTAGTGTAACTTCATAACCATCTATTCCCGGCATCATCACATCTAAAATAATCAAATCCGGTGGTAATTCTGCTACTTTGTCTAAAGCTGCTTGACCATTGGTAGCTGAATCAACATGATATCCCTCACTTTCTAAAAGTGTTCTCACTACATCGAGATTATCTTGGACATCATCAACAGACAAAATTCGGTCTTTTTTTAAATTAGACATAGTTAACTTCTTGGTAATCTACAACCTGATATGAGGATAATTCATTGCAGCTTTGTTCGGGGAATATACAGAATGAAAATGATGCTGATGAGAACTAAAAACTACATTACCTAAATCTGCTGCTAAATTGATTCTTCGGGGTAATTCTATTTTAAACGTTGAACCCACTCCTAATTGACTTTCAACACATATTTTTCCTCCCATTATCCCCACTAGTGAATCAATAATAGCCAAACCCAAACCTGTCCCTGAATATTTACGGCTGATACCTTGATCAATTTGATGAAATGCTGCAAAAATGTTTTGAAAATCTTGAGAAGCAATCCCAATTCCTGTATCTTTAACAGTTATTGTAACTTGATTTTTAGGTGTTTCTCGAATTTCTACCCAAATATTGCCAGATTCTGTAAATTTAACAGCATTGGTCAGTAAATTAGTTAAAATTTGCCGTAATCGGGCTGCATCATTAAATACTGATGTATTCTCTAAGTCTGTTTTGACTAACAAAGATAACTTTTTGGCCTCAGCTAAGGGGCGGATTTCTGTAACTACGTTACTAACAACTGCTGATAAATCCAATATTTCTGGCTTTAGTGCTAATTTCCCAGATTCTAGCTGAGAAAAATCCAGAATTTCATTGATCTTGATCAGTAACTCTTTACCATTATTGAGAATTTTCTCTACCATGACCAGTTGTTGATCTGTCAATTCACCAAATTTAGGACGTAATAGAATCTGTGAAAATCCAATAATCGCATTCATGGGAGTTCTTAGTTCATGGGATATGGTGGCTAAAAATAGTGATTTTAAACTGGATGCTTCCAAAATATTGAGGTTTTGTTCTTGAATATGCTGCTGCTGTGCTGTGAATTCTTTCTGCTGTAAAATTAGCTGTTCACGACTTTCTTTAAGCTGTTGATTTGCTAAATTTAGCTGCATTTCCGTATGGTGAATACGAATTGCACTGCGTAACATTTGAGCTATGGTTTCTGGAGATAATTTAGACTTAATAAAATACTCGGTAGCACCTAATTTTATCCACTCTTGGGCTATTTTTTCATCTCCTGAATCTATGAGAATTACTAAAGGAACTTTAATCCCTGAAGATTGTAATTTATGAATTAATGTTAAGCTGTCTTGATTTGGTAAGTGATAGTCGAGAAATATGCAATCATAGTGATTATGGATTAGGGCAAAGAAGGCTTGACTCCCATCCTTAACTTCATCAATTTCCATCTTAATACCTGTTTTAGTCAGAGCTAAACTTACTATTAAGCCGTCTACCTGATCATTTTCTACAACTAAAATTTTTAGCGGTTCTTCCATCGGTTTTTCTTTTTGCTGTTAAATACAGATTTATGTTCAGCATTTCTGTTTTTACAGTCTCTAGATTGTACAAATAATCAACATGATTTTTTGCTGAATTAGCAGATTTATTCCCAAATAAAATAAAATACTTTATCCAGTTAAAAACATTGTAAATTACTAATTCATTAACTGTCCTCACCCATTAGTGAGAGTTGCATGGAAACATTATGTACCATTAGCGTAAGTATTTAAACTTAAAGAGTAGGAATAATTGCTAAATAAGGATCACTTACCTCCTGCGGATGAATTGGTTTTTAGAGCAGGTAAGTAGGTGAACGGAAAAAAACCGTAGACGCGGAGCGGCTTCTCGAAGAGTAATATGTAACGAAAAGTAAAATCGCCCAAACCCTCTTCACTCTTGCCTCTGGTTACTGAGCGAAGTCGAAGTATTGCCTCTTGCCTAGTGCCATAACGACGATTTTCAATGCTAACCTACTTAGTTGCAAAGCTGACTTAATCAGCTTTTTAACCTACTTAATTTTTGATTTTTGACCTCCGCATTGCGGAACTGCCGTGTTGAGTCCATTGTAAATTTGGTGATCATGGTGTAACTGTAATTTTTCTGATTTGTCTCAATAATCTCATTTGTTTTGGGAAAAATATCTATATGTCTTTAGCTAGATTTTTGCATCTATTGAAATTCAAAAATCAATTATTCATTATTCCTATTGGTAGATGTTTAATGGTTCACAGATCGTATATGCTCAAGGTTGGGTAAATTGAATACAATTCTTAAAAAACAAAACCTTCTGTCTATTAGCACTACTTCAGAGGTAGTCTAATTATCATGGGTGTAATAGTCAGTAACTCAGCCCTAAAGGGACTGAGCTTGTAATTTATTACAAGCTGTACTGACCAGTCTAAGTCTTCACTGACTACGTTTTTTGAGTCACGACACCCTGGAATGCGAAGCTAGTTCCCTGCTCTGTCATTTGCAATTAAACAGTTTTAAAGTCACTGAAACAGTGTTGCAAGTCTAAAAAGCTCTTAAAACATTGACGAAGCTAACATCACCCCGAAAGGGAGGCTCTTCGGAGCAACACATTATGCGTACAGAGTTGGGAAATTTGAATCGGTAATTGTCCCGTTGAAAGTACACCACAAAAGTACCCCGAATTTCTTAACTCCAAGGCGGTAATGAAAAAATATTCAAAGCGGTTAAAACCGTGGTCAGTGAGCAGTTCGACAAGCTCACTGTAACACTTGTCGAACTGCCCGTGCCGTGGCTGGTGAGCCATATCGATAGCGTAGCGTGGCGTTAGCCATACCATCCCTCTCAGGGCTAAAGCCGCTGAGTTTCCCACTTACCGGGTATTCTTATGAGTGAGATTAGTATTCTATTAATTGAAGATCACGATTTAACCCGCATGGGACTCAAAACTGAATTGCAGTCACACAGCGGCTTTAAGGTGATTGGTGAGGCAGCCAATGCGACTCAAGGACTAAAACTTTTAGAAACAATCAAGCCAAATGTGGCTGTGATAGATATTGGTTTACCTGATATGAGTGGAATTGAGCTAACGCGTAAATTTAGACGTTATCAGACAGAAACGGGACAATTTCAGACGAAAATTTTGATTTTGACGATGAATAATACTGAAGATGCAGTTCTAGCGGCTTTTGCGGCGGGAGCAGATTCTTATTATATGAAGGAAACAAGTATTAATAAATTTACTGAAGCTGTAGAAGCAACTTTTCATGGTAATTCTTGGATTGATCCAGCGATCGCTAGTGTCGTATTACGGAAAATGCGTCAAGGTGTCCCCGGTGATCATCAATCATTGGACAAGCCAAAAACTGTAAAAATCGAAGCTCTGGAAATAGAATATGAACAAGTTTTAGAAACTTATCCCCTCACCCAAAGGGAACTGGAAATTTTAGAATTGATTGTGGGTGGTTGCAGCAATGGCCAAATCGCCGAAAAATTATATATTACTGTAGGTACAGTAAAAACTCATGTTCGCAATATCTTAAATAAACTCTGTGCTGATGATCGAACCCAAGCAGCCGTGCGGGCTTTACGTTCTGGGTTGGTAGTTTAATTTTTCCTGCAAACATTCTGCAATCCGTTGTGCTGCACCTGCACGTCCCATGCGCTGCAACCCATTTTCAGCAATCTCATGTAAGAGGTCAGGATTTTTGAGTAGAGATTGGATAGCGGGGAGAACTTGTGATGGTTGGTTGACGAGGGTGAGAGATATTCCTAAAAGCCGACTTTGAGCTTCTGCAAAAGCGGGGTTGTATTGAGGTCCATGACCAGAAATAGCGATCGCTGGTTTTCCCAAACCGATGAATTGTTCTGTTGCTGTTCCAGCCATAGCGATCGCCAGATCACCTAAATGTAAGCATTCATTATAGGCTTGTTGGGTCAGGATAAAATAAGCATTTTTTTGGTTAAAAGTCAAGCTATCAGGGTCAGAAATTGCTAAAGGAGATTGATCACACCGTCGCCAACCTTGAATGTGTAAAGTTTGGGATAAAATACTACAATCTAAACCAGGAGCGATCGCCCCTAAAAAAATCATCGTCCCCGCAGCCCGAAAGATGGAATCTGGTTGTCGTAAACTAGCCGTCAGCGCAGATACAGCAATCATGATGATTTCCCAATTGTTGTAAGCTTCCGGCGCACGAGAACCGGGTAACAGAGTCACAATCAAAGGCCGAATCACTTCTTCGAGTTCAGCATCAGGACGATAAAACTGTTGTGCGGTAAAAATCTTCTGCAAACCATCCATCATGGGATTCCCCACATCCACAGCGGGAATTCGCCATTTTTTGAGAATTTCCGTAGTCAGAGCATCTCTAGGAAACACAGCCCGACAACGGCCACGACTCATCAACCATCTTTCCCAAGGATGGTAAATTGAACCAGAAAAATTTTCCCACCATGCGGACTTTGATTTTCTCGGTAATAATCCCGCTTCATCGCGCACATAGTATTCTGATTTAGCAGTACCTACAAAGGCATAATTAGCACCACTCACTGCTGCAAACAACAGGGGAACAATATCCCCCACCGCTAGAATAGCTTTGGGATTACCTAACTTGGTTTGTGAACTTACCCAACTGCGGATAGATTGAATTTGATTAAGAGTCAACTGCACCAACCCACCCCGCAGATCGCGCATTAATTCGCGGCTATCCATATAGATAAAACCACCAGAAGGCATAGTCTGCACCTTACCAATCATAGAAATGTCTATTTGTTGATAAGCACGTCCTTCACCTACTATTGGTAAAGCAAAAATATCTGGTGGAGAAGATAATTGTTGTAGAGCCTGGATAATCCGAACAGCAATGATATCTTCTCCGTGACCATTGCTTAAGACTAATAACTGTAAACGAGAATTGGTCATTGATTTTTAAAATACGCTTTAATGGCATAGGTATCACTTGTCAATGTAATAGGACAAGGAATAATAATTCGCTCTAAATCTAAATTTAAGCTCTTTGTTTATCGGCATTTTTAGCCCTTGACTCCACTCCCTGTATCCGTAGGAACAATATATTTTTGTAGAAACAAAAACAATAATAGCACTGGAGTAATAGAAATTACTGAACCAGCAGCTACCAACCGCCAATCTAAAGAAAATGTTCCCGCTAACTTAGCTACCCCCAAGGGTAAAGTATATAAACTTTCATCTTGGATGACAATTAAAGGCCACAAAAAGTCACTCCAAGCACCAATAAAGACAAAGATAGCCAAAGTAATCAGCGCTGGACGAATGGCAGGTAGCATGATGTGCCACCACAATCCTAACTCAGAACTACCATCTAAACGAGCCGCTTCTTCAATTTCCTTTGGCACACCTATTAGAGCCTGCCGTAATAAAAATATACCAAAGGCAGATGCCAAACTAGGAAAAATTATTCCTAAGTAACTATTTCTCAACCCTAGTTGCACTGTCAAAATATATAAAGGAATCATGACAATTTGGAAGGGAATCATAATTGTGGAGACAATGGCTATGAAAATCCCATTTCTGCCCACAAATGATAGTCTGGACAAGGGATAAGCCGCTAAGGAACAAAACAACAAATTTAAACCAACTGTTAATACTGATACTAGGATACTGTTGTATAAATAAGTTGCGAATGGTAAAAATTGCCAAACTTTAGAGAAGTTTTCTAGTGTTGGCTGACTAGGTAATAATTGGGGTGGTGACTGCCAAATATTTTCCGTTGGTGATTTTAGTGCTGTGCTGATTAACCATAACAATGGAAACAGCATCACGATAGCGATCGCACTGAGTATGCTATAAATAATTAAAGTTTGGATGCGGGAGTTTTTTAACTTCATATTTTGTTAAAAATGATTAAGTGTAAAGGTTGTTAATATAACTATTTGTAACCTAACAAATAAACTTTATCCTATAATTATACACACTAATTTTACCTCAAGTGACAAAAAACCAGATCCCTGACTTCTTGAAGAAGTTGGGGATATGAGTCCTGACATTGTGTCTTAATAACATAAATTCTAGGAAATTGTGGGATATGATGAAATCGAAATTTTCAAAATAAGTAATATTTTTATGAAACCAATTCTGCAAATAGCAGCATTTGTAACTATAATTATTTTTGTGAGTGTTACCTTGGTTTCTGTCCATAAAGTTTTTCGAGATCAGTTAATAATAACTCCCCAAATTGCCAAGGAATGTTTAACTAATTCCAGCTTACCTTGTGACAATTCAAAGTCATCTATAAATATACCATTTATTCCCGATCAGAAATTAGATGATCAACAACGGTTTTTAGCAACAATTGCCCAAAAAATCCCCACAATTCCCCAGGATGATACTTTTGAATATACTTTACTACGTTCCTATGGAACAGTATTTATTAATCAAGAGTCAGGAATTAATTTACCACAAAAAGTGATTTTAGATAACGAATCAGAAACAAAATCTTTTCAGAAGACAATGAGTATAGCTTTAGTAGATGGCACTCAAGAATGTTATTTACAAAAAACCGCAGCAGCAGCTTTAAATAAGGCGAAAAGTTTAGAAAATATTCCCCTTAAATCAGGTTATGCTGGTGATTGTCTTCGCAATTTTGCCACTAATTTAAGATTTTGGAATAAATACGCAAATAGTGAAACATTAGCAAGAGTCAAAGCCGGAAAAGAAACAAAAATTCTCGGTTTAGTTGCACCCCCCGGTACGTCACAACATCTGTGGGGATTAGCAATTGATTTACAAGTATCAACATCAACCCAAAGACAGGCTTTAAATGAAAATGGTTGGTTTCAAACTGTAGTTAGTGATCTTCCCCATTGGACTTATTTAAGCCAGAGTGAAGATGATTTACCCAAATTTGGATTACAACAAAAAACTATCCAAGGAATTAAATATTGGGTAACACCAATTTAATTTGTTAGTTGTTAGTAGGGGCGAAGCATTTGGAAGATAAATTATCGGTCATTGCCAAAAATAGTTCTCCAAATGCTTCGCCCGTACAGTTGTTAGTAGGGGCGAAGCATTTGGAAGATAAATTATCGGTCATTGCCAAAAATAGTTCTCCAAATGCTTCGCCCGTACAGTTGTCAGTTGTTAGGAGAAAGAAGGAAATTTCCCTGTTCTCTGTTATAAAATAGTCATATATCTGATAGTTGGAGTTTTAACAGTGAGTTTATTTGATGATTTAAGTCGGTTTTTAGAAAGTCGTTTAGAAGAGTTCTTGCGGAATAACCCTCATTTAGAGTTAGAAGCACTTTTAGAACAACTGCGGGAACAAGAAGAAGATACATTAAAGTTAATTGCCGAGTTACAATTGCAAGAGAAGCGATCGCAAGATGAAATTCTCAGCACAGCCCAAGAAATCCAAAAATGGCATATTCGGATTCAAAAAGCCCAAGCCGCAGGTAGACAAGACTTAGCCACCCCAGCCCAAGAACGAGAAGCAGCCCTACTGCGAGAAGGAAATCAAATGTGGGGACAAATGCAAGGTTTAAAAGAACGCATTAACCAGTCCCAAGAACTACTTCGCAAAATTCAACAACGTCGTCAAGAAGTACAAACAAAAGCAGCCGAAGCACAAACAGCCAGAACCAAAGCACAAACCCAGCAAAGATTAAAAACTGAAACTCCTGGCTGGAATACTGCTGCTAATTCTCACAGTAATTTTGACGACTTAGAAAATACATTTCGCAATTGGGAAACTCAAGACGAATTAGAAAAACTCAAACGCAAGATGGGAAAATAATTGAGAGAATGTCAGTTGTCAGTTGTTTAAAACACAACTCACTTGTGCTTTTAATCCTGACTCCTACTATATCACCGTTTTGTTTTTCTGACCAAACTAATTTAAAATTCCCATCTAACCGCCGTTCAAACTCTCAATATTCATCAGCAATTAGAGAACCAATAGCAAGTAAAGATTTTGCCCCTTGACGGATTTGCCATTTATTTTTGGAAAGATTGAATTGTTGTAAACTTACAAACAAGTCCTTACTTAAACTTAGGACTCTTCCCTTTGCGTCTTTGCTCCTTAGCGTCTTTGCGCGAAACAAAATAGAAACAAAAAAAGTGGTTCTGTCCAAGACAAAACCACCTCAAACAAAAATCAAACTCAAATTAACGAGCTTGACCGTGAGCAGAAGCCGCATCAATAGGCTTCATCAGATACAATTGTAATAACTGCCAACCATGAGATAGATAGATTGGAAGTTTTTGGAAGAATTGCAGGAATTTAGGCGTATTAGAGCTAGAAATTGCTGCCAATTTTTCGTTATTCTGGACGCAAACATCTAAACGCTCATAAAATACTGGATTCTCAACATCCAACATAACTGGGAAGACTCTACCAGCGGTTTCATTGGTCTTCTTAATTACATGAATGTCGTACTCACGCGCATTCAAGCCCAAGGAAGCGTAGAAATCCTTGCGTTGAATATCATTGAGATACATAGTTGCAAATACTGACAACAGGAAGAAGCGACTCCATAGTTTAGCTCTCCAGTCATTCAACATTTGTGGCTGCGCTCTCATAACCGCATCAAAAAAATCACCGTGACGGTTTTCATCCTGACACCAGTTCTCAAAAAAGTTAAAAATTGGATAAATTTGATCTTCAGGATGGGCTTCTAAATGACGATAAATAGTGATATAGCGCCAATAACCAATCTTTTCAGAAAGATAGGTCGCGTAGAAGATGAATTTGGGCTTAAAGAACGTATAACTACGACTCTTAGTCAAAAACCCTAAATCTAAAGAAAGATTAAAGTCTGACATAGCTTTGTTCAAGAACCCAGCGTGACGGGCTTCATCCCGTGACATCAGGTTAAAGCCTTCAGCTAAAAGAGGGCTTTTATCCTTTAAGCGCCGACCGAGTTCTTTGTATAACAAGAAGCCGGAAAACTCTGCTGTACAAGAACGTTCGAGAAATTCAACGAACAATTTGCGAGTTTCTCCGTCAATAGAGTCCCAAGATTTTTCAAACTGAGCATCCCGAACAAAGTGATGGCGGTTGTAGTCAATGCGGAATTCTGCAATAATGGCTTCCAATTCCTCTTCATTGACGGAAAGATCCATCCGTGCCATTTCATCGAAATCGGTTGTGTAAAACCTTGGTGTTAAAAGGGTTTCCTTAGCAGGGGACTTAATTCCAGAACGGATTTCGTCAAAGCCTGGTTTTCTGAGGGATTCTACCATGTTTTGATTTGCTCTTTTATCTTTCTTTTCTTGATGACACCAGAAAGCTGATTCTATGCTCTCACAAGGTGCAGGGAACAAAAATTATAATTTTGTATGAAATTCAGTGTAGCAATATCTAGCCCAAAAATCAGCAGATCAATGATTAATAGTTGCAAAAATCCACAAAAAACGATTTCCACTTGATTTAGGTCTGATGAGGATAATGGGTTTGATGCCGTGTTTGAGGAGCGAAACGTTAAATTAGCCAAAACCCAGGAAAATCATGTAAGCTGGGAAAATAACTGTTTGTCAGTTATAATTTCGCTTTCCTACAGTGCCAGCTAAAAAACCTGAATATATTAAACATATAGTTTGAAAACCTCGTATGTTCAATACCAACGAATTATCAAGCCATTATTGCTGGGGCTGGTAATATAGTCTGGGAAAATATCGCCAACAGTGATGTTTTATACTATAATGTTGAAAATTCTGTACTGGTTACTCTGGTGGGACATAATGTTTTTGTTATTGAACATGAAAAATCACAATCAGGATTACAGTATTTGGCTGAACAATGCAATTCTTAACTGTCCTGTAATTTCTGAATTATTGTTAGCTTAAAAGGATGTTAATTAATGCTCAACTTTTACTACAATTTCAACGCTGTGAGCGGCGACCTTTTTTAGATGTTCACGGTGATTATCTTCAGCGGGAGATTCCCAATGAGTTAGTCCTGAAGGTACAACAGGACAAAATTGCTCATCATCAGCGAATAGTCAAAAAGTTAAGTTACTATGAACCTGATTATCTGTCACGGGATTGGGAAGCAGGAGCAGCATCAACTCTAGAACTGATGCAGCAAGGGGTGAGTTATATTCGTCGTGGTGTAATATTAACTAGCTACCGTGAAAAATATACTTTGCTGAGTCGCCCAGATTTACTGGTCAAACAGCCGGGAAAATCTCGGTTTGGGAATTGGAACTATGTCCCAGTTAATATTGAATTGGGTAAACGTCCCAAGCAAGAATATCAAGTAGTTATTGCTTTTCACGCCCAAGTTTTAGCCACGGTTCAGGATGTGATTCTCAGTAAAGCCGGGCTGATATTGCGGGATAAAGATAAAACTTATGTGGTGGATTTAGATAAATGGACACCACAAATGTTGAATATTTTAGAGGAATATATTCAAGTTATTGAGTCGGTGGAAGCACCAGAAATTTTTATTTCTCGGCAAAAATGTAGTCTTTGTCCTTGGTATAATTATTGTCATGCCAAAGCGAGATATCAAGAACACCTTTCTCTGTTACCAGGTGTAACACCGATTCGCTATACTCAACTGCAAAATCTAGCTATTACTACTTTAGAAGCACTGGCACAGACCCATCCTAGCACTTTAGAAAACTTGACAGGATTTGATAGTAATGTAGCTGCTAAATTAGTTATTCAAGCCCAATCTGTATTCACCAAACAACCATTAATTATTGCAAATTCCTTTTCTTTAGAATATCTAACTTTTACAGCCCCCATTGAACTTTATTTTGATATTGAAGCCCAACCAGATTTAAATTTAAATTATCTTTTAGGTGTTTTAGTGGTGGATAGAGTCGCTAATACCGAACAATTTTATGCTTTTTTAGCGGAACAACCCGAACAAGAACCACTAATTTGGCAACAATTTCTGAATTTAGTTAATCAATATCCTCAAGCCCCAATTTATCATTTTTGTGCTTATGAAGTAGATACAGTCAAACGCCTTGGTAAATTGTATCGCACACCTTATGCCCAAATTCATCCCATCCTGAATCGGTTTATTGATATCTATGAACAATTAATTCAAAGTGTGGCTTTACCAATAGATAGTTATGCCTTAAAAACTATTGCTCGTTGGCTAGGATTTGAATGGCGTGAACAACAAGCCAATGGTGCTAAATGTATTTACTGGTATGATAAGTGGTTAGAAACAGGCGATCGCACCTTATTAGCAATCATTCAAGACTACAACGAAGATGACTGTCGCGCCACCCGTACTGTCAAAGATTGGCTAGTTAGCTTTTTTGAGGCTGAATCGGGTAATATTACCTTATAAAAAATTTTACTCCAGTTCTTCTATGCCACGTCTCCCAAAACCTCGGAAACTATCCCTAATTCTCATCTTTATAATTCCACTAATTCTGATTGGTTTTCTGTTTAATAATTTCGCTTCTGCCTCTTCAATAATCGAAAGTATAGAATTTATTGGCCAAGCTACATTACCCACAGGTTTAATTTTCCAAAAAACCGAAGTTGGTGGGTTATCGGGAATAACTTATGATGTCAGAAATAACCTATATTATGCAATATCAGATGACAGAGGGCAAAAAGCAACACCTCGTTTTTATACTTTCACAATTGACCTCAGCAAAGGTAAATTAACCAACAACGATGTTATTCCCGTAGGTGTCACAAACTTATTAAATACCAGCAATCAACCATTCCCTCCCAATACCACTGATACAGAAGGAATTGCTATCACCAATCAAGATACCATATTTGTTTCCTCTGAAGGTGATGTAGACAAACTTATCAATCCCTTTATTAAAGAATTTGCGCTGGCTTCTGGAAAAACAATTAGTACCCTACCCATACCAGATAAATTTTTACCAGATTCCCAAAAGCAAAAAGGCATCCGTAACAACTTAGCCTTTGAAAGTCTCACCATTACACCTAATCAAAAATTCTTATTTACAGCCACCGAAAACGCCTTAATTCAAGATGGACCAGCGGCTAAATCCGGTGTTGGTACTTCCTCTCGAATTTTAGAATATAACCTCTTAACCAAGCAGCCAGAACGGGAATTTCTCTATCAAACAGAACCAGTTACATCTTTGTTTAATCCTACTGGTAAATTTGCCAGTGGCTTACCAGATTTACTAGCACTCAATAATCAAGGAAACTTTCTCAGTATAGAAAGAAGTTTCACCGGTTTGGGATTTACAGTTTTTGTATTTGAGATTTCCTTAGAAAACGCCACAGACATTCATAATTTTGACAGCATTGCCAAAATTGACCCTGATAAAATCAAGCCAGTAGAGAAAAAACTCCTGTTAGATCTACGAACTTTAGATGTATCATTAGATAATATTGAGGGATTGACCTTGGGTGCAAAATTACCCGACGGACAACCATCACTAATTTTAATCAGCGACAATAATTTTAATGGACTACAACAAACCCAAATTTTAGCCTTTAAGCTGAAAATCGAATCTCCATTGACTAGATTATTACGCCGCTTAAAAATACCTAACTTTTAAAAATAATGGTTCTAAGTAAGTAGACGAAAATAAATCAAAGTAGATTAAGTAATGTAAAAAATCTGGAGATGATTTCGTAGTAAGGGCTTCAGCCCTCAAATGAGGAATAAATTCCTCTCTTTCTCCATGAGCAAATTCCCTGCAAAAATATTTTTTCTCAGACTACTTGACAAATAGAAAAAGACTAGGCATAATAGAGAGAGTGCAAGTTCAAACCGAACTCGAGGGACTGTAGTTCAATTGGTTAGAGCACCGCCCTGTCACGGCGGAAGTTGCGGGTTCGAGCCCCGTCAGTCCCGTTCTAAAATGCTGAATATTGAATAACGAGTTGATTAAAAATGCTCATACCTTTAATTTCAGTAGGTGTAATCATGATTTGTAAAAGAGAGAATCAACTGTGACCGTCAGAGTCCGCATAGCTCCGAGTCCTACGGGAAATCTACATATTGGTACAGCGAGAACTGCTGTATTTAACTATTTGTTTGCTCGTCACCATGATGGCAATTTTATTTTAAGAATCGAAGATACAGATTTAGAGCGATCGCGTCCTGAATACACAGATAATATTCTAGCTGGACTCCGCTGGTTAGGATTGAATTGGGATGAAGGTCCATTTTTCCAATCTCAACGCCTTCATCTTTACAAAGAAGCGGTGCAAAAATTACTAGATCAAGGATTAGCTTACCGCTGCTACACCACATCTGAAGAATTAGACGCTTTGAGAGAAGGGCAAAAAGCCAGAGGAGAAGCACCCCGCTATGATAACCGTCACCGTCACCTCACCCCAGAACAAAGGGCTGAATTTGAAGCTCAAGGACGTTCTTCTGTAATTCGTTTCCAAATCGCCGATAGCCGGGAAATTGTCTGGAATGACTTAGTCCGGGGGAAAATGAGTTGGCGGGGTAGCGATTTGGGTGGTGATATGGTGATTGCTCGCGCTGCTAGTGATGGTACAGGTCAACCACTATATAATTTTGTGGTGGTTGTGGATGACATTGATATGCAAATTACTCATGTCATTCGTGGTGAAGACCATATCGCCAATACTGCTAAACAAATCCTGCTGTATGAAGCTTTGGGGGCGAAGATTCCCGAATTTGCTCATACACCTTTGATTTTGAATCAAGAAGGGCGCAAATTATCGAAGCGGGATGGAGTAACTTCCATTTGTGACTTTGAGGAAATGGGCTTTACTGCGGAAGGTTTAGTTAATTATATGACTTTGCTGGGATGGTCGCCAGCGGATTCTACTCAAGAAATATTTGATTTAGAATCAGCAGCTAAGGATTTTTGCTTTGAGCGGGTAAATAAAGCTGGTGCTAAATTTGACTGGGATAAATTGGATTGGTTAAATAGCCAATATCTCCATAATATGCCAATTGATAAGCTGACAGATTTAGTTATTCCCTATTGGGAAAAAGCTGGTTGTCAATTTACAGGTGGGAGAGAACGGACTTGGTTAGAGCAGCTAGTGGGGTTAATTGCTGCTAGTTTGACTCGATTGGTGGATGCGGTGGAGATGACCAAAGTATTTTTTACTGATGGGGTAGAATTGACTGAAGAAGGCAGTCAACAACTACAGCAAGAGGGTGTCAAGACTGTACTGCAAGCAATTATTACAGCTTTAGAAAGTCAGCCAGAGTTGTCAGCAGATATTGCCCAAAGTATTATTAAGCAAGTTGTGAAATCGGAAAATGTGAAAAAAGGCTTAGTCATGCGATCGCTCAGAGCAGGATTAACTGGGGATGTACATGGACCAGATTTAATTCAGTCTTGGTTACTGTTAAATCAGATTGGTTTAGATAAAGCCCGTTTAAATCAAGCAATTAGCAGCAAACCCTAAGTCATGGGTAATGGGTAGGAGTTCTCGTTAATTTTGAATTTTGAATTTCCTCCTGCGGTACTCAAGTCTTTTCTCCAAAGGAACTTGAGACCTAAGATTGATGTCTTTATAAGATATCTAGGAATCTTCTCTAATTGCAATGTCAAAAACAGCTTTTCCTACAGGAATCATAGTTGTACTCTGCGTTACAGCCGGGTTTAATCCAGTGGCTCATGCTCAAACAGCCGCGCCAATTTTTGGAGATGCGACTATTCAACATCCATTATCTTCAGATCCCTTGATATTGAGAGGAATGAGTGGTGGTGCAATACCGGGGAGCAAAATAGCAGGAAAAGCAGAAACACCACCAACAGGACCATGTAAAGGATTTATGGATGAAGCACCAGACCATACTGTGAAACTCACCAGTAAATTTGACTACCTGAAATTAGTAGTCCAAAGTCCTGCGGATACCACCATGATTGTTAAAGGACCCGGTGGAACTTGGTGCAATGATGATTTTGACGGTAAAAACCCCGGTATTGTTGGGGAATGGCTACCAGGTACTTATCAAATTTGGATTGGTTCTTACAAGGAAAATGAATCCCTACCTTATACCTTGAAAATTACGGAAGGTAAGTAAATGATTAGACATCTTGTGAGAATTAAATGTGTGTGACTTGAAACCCTTGTAGAGAAGTGACCTGGGTAGGGATTCTCGGCTCTACAATATTTTCGGAGATGTCTAAGTAGGTTAGCGTTAAAAATTGGTAATTTCTGTACTAGATTTTCACAAACACATTGCTAAAATTGATGTTTCCAGTCTGTATCCCAGCATTATGTTTAAATAATTATAGCAATCCTAAGAGGTTGTTTGAAAAGTATTATATGAAACCCATAATCTCCAAAAACCTAACCCCCCTCCCCCCCTTCCGTACAAGGGAATGGGGGTTTTAAAGCCTCTCCCCTGGTAGGGGAGAGGTTTGGAGAGGGGTCTGTTTACACATTAAAAACTTTTAAAACATCCTCTAATTGAAGCACGAGAAAATACGATTTACAAGATTAGGGAAAACCTAGATTTGTAGGGGTTTAGCAGTGCTAAACCCCTACCGATGGAATCGAACGATTAAGCCGTTTTGAGGATAATGATGTCAATAAATTATAAATTAGTGTGAGAAGTCGGGGATCTGTTAATTAAGTATATAATCATTGATATAGCGTTTCATCTGGGGAGTTAAATCTAATGACACAAGCTGCAATCACAAATTTAGAATTAATTCAACCTTTAGCTAATCATCAGGCTTTAACAGATGAGCAATTTATGTTATTGCAAGAAAATGATAATCTTTATGAATATGTGAATGGAGAGCTAATTATAGTCGCAAATTCAGGTGTAGAACATGGCTACTTAGCTCTAACTCTTGGATATTTTTTAACAGGCTTTGTGCGTGATCATAAACTCGGAATAACTTGTGATTCTAGCACTGCTTTTAAAATGAAAACTGGTAACAAAAGATCACCCGATCTTGCTTTTGTTTCTAAGGAAAGATTGCCAGGTTTAAAGCGATTACCCAAAGGTTTTTTTGATGGCGCTCCTGATTTAGCTGTAGAAATTATTTCTCCTAATAATACTTTTGAAGAAATTCATAATAAATTAGTAGAATATTTTGAAAATGGCACTCGTTTAGCATGGGTAATATTGCCAGATGAAGAATGTGTATTAGTTTATCGCAAACCTAAGCCATCCCAGCTTTTGCAATTGGAAGATAGTCTTGATGGAGAAGATGTTATTCCTAATTTTAATTTGCCTTTGATAGAGTTATTTCAAGAATTATCTTTTTAGATATAGATTCTCAACTATGCAGCATTTAGACAGTTTAGATTTTGCCAGTAAAATTAAAGAATTAATTGATAATCTCAGAGGTTGTTTGAAAACTTGATTGCTGAAATTATTCCTAAATGTAAATATTTGAAACATTCATAATTTCTTACTTCTTTAAACAGGTCTTTATACTCTGCACAATATTCATCTATAGGACTCCTATTTGATTTTTGAACAAAACTCGGTACACCTTCATATTCTCAAATCCTCTTGCCTCTTGCCTTCCTACGCAGGAAAATTCAAGAATCAAACCGGAGTCCTTGTCATTTATTCGCTCTGAACTTATTTCCATCTTTTCATTCCCCTTCCCCTCAACTCCCCTGATAATAACCTACTCCTCTCCCGCTTCAATGCTTCTTTCTCTATGTAAAAAACAAAATCTCTGTCTTCCTTTTCCTTCCAAGTTTTAATTCTTTTTCTCTATTCAAAATGAGCGAACGGACAGATAGCATTTTCTCTGTACAACTCGAAAGTTTTTCGTATCGGTTTGTACGATACAGACTAATATTTCACTGATTGAGTTAAGTCTGGATCAAAAAACTGATCTTCTGTTACAATTGGTGGCGATTAAACTCTAACTAAACAATTTACGGTCATCTAAGAGGTCTTTATTTTATGGACGAACTTAATAAACAACTGAGTGCTTTTGGCATTTCTCCTGAAGAAATTTCAAAACAACTTTCCTCTATGGGAATTTCTTTCGACGAGATCGCTAAAAAGACAGCTTCTATCGGTGTTCCTAGTATCATTCTTGCTGTAGCATTCACCTCTTTTGGGGGTACGGGTCTAACCGTTACTCTTGCCACTGCTTTAGCGGGTTCAATTGGTGTTATCGGAGACAATTTGACGGGTTACGGAATCGAGATGATTCTTACTACTGTTTATGTTGAGCGTCGCAAAACGGAAGCGGAAGAAGCCCTTTACAGGGAAATTGATATTCTACCCCTTACCGATGCGTTAAAAATTAAGCTAAAAAGTCAACTTGCTCAGGTGAAAGTTACTGATAATACTACGGACAATATTTCTACTGAGAATAGTGCCAATGGTAGCACTAATCAAAATAGCGATCGCTGCCAGGTTGAAGAAACCCAGAGAGAACCCCAACAGGTTATGGCCGTTGCTAAATAATCATCCATTTACTGCATTCTCTAGGGAACACCAAAAAATAAATTACCCAATTTTGTGGGATGGGCATACTTCGACAGGCTCAGTACAAGTCCTGCCCGTCCTTGATGATTAGCGGGCAATTCGTCCCGCACCACAAGAAATTTTTGGGTATTTTTTTAATTGGAAGTCCCTTATTGTGTTCACCTACTTATTCGGCATTTAAGTTTTTAAGAATTTTCTGGGCTAAAAATTCCTTAATTTCTATATGTCTTGGTACAGCCTCAATGACACCTGTTTGAGGATTAATCCATAAAGAATCAGAACCACCTTCTCGTTTTAGGTAACAACCTGCTTATCTTAACTTTTTTTCTAATTCTTTACGTTTCATGGAATTAAAATAGTCTCTTCTATCGCATCTTCTGTGATTCCCCTGCGGATATGTGCCATAGGATCTTCAATAATCAATTGAATAGCAAGTTTCAAGTTTTCTTTCGCTTCCTCAATGGTTTCACCTTGACCATTAGCACCAGAAATTTCTGGACAAATTGCCCAGTATCCTCCTTCCGTTGCTCTCTCAATGATGGCTGTTAACTCTGCTTTCATAACAATTTTCACAAGAAGTCTACTAGATTTTAAACGATGATTAGTTACAAGATCAGCGATGACACTATCACCCAGCACGAAAAATCTCTCTAAAACTCTTACCTTCGCTTCTTCGCTTCTTAGTGGTTCATTTTTCGTAACCTCTGCGTTGTATTAAGCTTTGAAGCATGAATAATATAAATGAATTTGGTGATCCTGTGCAGTCCGGCATAAAATTAGTAATAGAGATAGCAAAATATAAATTAGCCCCAAATCCTTACTGGGTCTGATTTTGGGAATATTTAACTTTTAATTTTTAATTTTTAATTGGTATTAGTATGAGAATTAGGTTAAATTTAATTAAGATTCTAGACAAACTTCATGAATCTGCCATAAGCAAACCGACGTTTTATGGCTCAAATTACAAAATGGATTTATAAACATCCGTTACAAAAGCAGTCATATTAGTATCTAAAGGCAAATTAAAGATGAAATTCTCCTGGAGAGTCGTAGCACTTTGGTCAGTGCTGGCTTTGGTAATCGGCTTTTTCTTCTGGCAAGGGGCTTTTGCAGGCGCTCCTGCGGACACAGGCAAAAATGCCGCCAATACCCGTATGACCTATGGGCGCTTTTTGGAATACTTGGATGCAGACCGCGTTACCAATGTGGATTTATACGATGGTGGTAGAACCGCAATTATCGAAGCTAATGACCAAGACATCGAAAATCGCACCCAACGCTGGCGGGTAGATTTGCCCGTGAATGCTCCTGAATTAATTCAAAAGCTCAAAGAAAAGCAAGTCAGTTTTGATGCCCATCCCATCCGCAATGATGGGGCAATCTGGGGACTTTTGGGTAATTTAATTTTCCCAGTTTTATTGATTACTGGCTTGTTCTTTTTGTTCCGGCGCTCTAATAATCTTCCCGGTGGTCCTGGACAAGCGATGAATTTCGGCAAGTCCCGCGCTCGTTTCCAAATGGAAGCGAAAACAGGGGTGAAGTTTGACGATGTAGCGGGAATTGAAGAAGCTAAGGAAGAATTACAAGAAGTTGTTACTTTCCTCAAACAACCTGAGAAATTTACTGCTGTGGGCGCTCGCATTCCCAAGGGTGTACTATTGGTTGGACCTCCAGGAACTGGTAAAACTTTACTGGCAAAAGCCATTGCGGGTGAAGCTGGTGTACCTTTCTTCTCTATCTCCGGTTCGGAATTTGTGGAAATGTTTGTGGGTGTGGGTGCTTCCCGTGTCCGTGACTTGTTTAAGAAAGCGAAAGATAACGCTCCTTGTATTATCTTTATTGATGAAATTGACGCGGTGGGTCGTCAACGGGGTGCGGGTATTGGTGGTGGGAATGATGAACGGGAACAAACCCTCAACCAATTATTAACAGAAATGGATGGGTTTGAAGGCAATACTGGCATTATTATTATTGCTGCTACTAACCGTCCTGATGTCCTAGATGCCGCTTTATTACGTCCTGGTCGTTTTGATAGACAAGTAACTGTAGATGCACCGGATATTAAAGGCCGTTTGGAAGTATTACAAGTTCATGCTAGAAATAAGAAATTAGATCCTAGCGTATCTTTGGAAGCGATCGCTCGCCGGACTCCTGGATTTACCGGTGCAGATTTAGCTAACCTCCTCAATGAAGCCGCGATTCTCACAGCGAGAAGACGCAAGGAAGGCATCACTTTACTAGAAATTGATGATGCTGTTGATCGGGTAGTTGCTGGTATGGAAGGTACTCCCCTGGTGGATAGCAAGAGTAAGCGGTTGATTGCTTACCATGAAATCGGCCATGCTTTGGTCGGGACTTTACTCAAAGACCATGACCCGGTACAAAAAGTGACTCTGATTCCCAGAGGACAAGCCCAGGGTTTAACTTGGTTTATGCCTAATGAAGAACAAGGTTTAATTAGCCGTTCTCAGCTAAAGGCTAGAATTACAGGGGCTTTAGGTGGTCGGGCTGCTGAAGAGGTAATTTTTGGCCGTGCAGAAGTTACAACTGGCGCTGGTGGAGATTTACAGCAGTTGTCAGGAATGGCACGACAAATGGTAACACGGTTCGGAATGTCTGATTTAGGTCCTTTATCTCTGGAAAGCCAGCAGGGTGAAGTGTTCCTCGGTCGTGACTGGACAACCCGTTCCGAGTATTCCGAAGCGATCGCTTGTCGCATTGATGCCCAAGTGAGAATGATTGTGGAAGAATGCTATAGCAACGCTAAGAATATCATGCGTGATCATCGCAGTCTCGCAGATCGTTTGGTTGATTTGTTGATTGAAAAAGAAACCATTAATGGTGACGAACTTAGGCAAATTGTGGCTGAGTACGCGGAAGTACCTGATAAATCTCAGTTTGCACCTATGCTGTAAGGGTTGATTTTGCATCAATCAGATCCCCGACTTCTTGAAGAAGTCGGGGATCTTGTCGTTTTATTTATTATTATCGCAAGATAGTTCTTCCTTATCAACCTCATGATAACATTTTTAAAATTGTTTGTCAATACCATAAATCTCTTTTTTGGGTTGGCGTTTTTGCGCTTTTTGGCGAAACATGATGGGGTGATTATGTTTATGGGGAGTAAGCCAGGAAGCCAGGGAATAAATTCCCTGTCTTATAGCTAAAGTCGGTTAAAACCGACTAGTGGTCTGTCAATTTTCTATTTACAGCATATTTCGCTCTAATGAGGTACAAACTTGAATTATGAAACTCTTGTAGTGCGGGCATCTTGCCCGCTGGATATGTACCTCATAACACCGGAAAGTGCTGTATGGATGAGGTTTAGAGTTAATAGCCTCTCTAATTTCCCTCAATTTCACAATTTTTAGCTTGACAGACCACTAGTACCGCAGGGCGGAAGTCAAAAGTCAAAAGTCAAAACTAATATACAGTAGGCTTTTTGGCGATTGAATATGGTTGCTTTATTTACGCCGTGATGTACTAGGTAGATAAATTACCAACTAGTTAAATAGGAAGTTACTACCAAACAAATTAACATTCACATCAGCGTTATTCAAACCAGTTGTACTTGATAAAGTAATCAATAACTGTCCTGTGCCAAAACCAGTATTAGCAGCAATACCATCACCAATTCGGACTTCTGTATTTGCACCCAATGTAACCACATCAAGATTGGCAATACCTGTAAAATTCAGTTTATCGCCACCGTCACCACGCACAAATTGATAAACTGTGTCTGTACCATCACCAGAAGCATAGTTAACATTATCCACAGCATTATCATTTAAACCTAAATACAGGGTATCGTTACCTAAACCACCATTGAAGGTATCACTATTTGCACCACCGATGAGGATATGGTTACCACTAGTGCCTGTCAGAGTTAGACTAGAAGGACTACCGATTTTACCATCACCATTAGCATCTATACCAAAAACAGTTTCTTGAGTTAAAGCTTCCGCCGAATTCAATCCCCAATTTCCTTCAGAAGAAACCCAATTCCAGTTATTATCTAAATGCCAAATATGCAGATAGTTTACAGAAACGTTTTTCCAAAGAACTTGATTATCTCCATTAACGGTTTCTGCGGCTATAGTTTGCCATCCTGCGTAGATATTTTGGTAGATTTGTTGTCCACCGTTTTTAATGGCAATTGGGGTATTTGTTCCGGTTTGGGTAAAATATTTGTATGTTGAATCTTTGACTAATTTGGTATTACCTGCTGATTCAATTGCAGTGTAAGGATTGCCAATGACACCATCACCATTAGCATCTATACCAAAGTTAGTTTCTTGGGTGAAAGCATCAGCAGAATTTAATCCCCAATTTCCTTCAGAAGAAACCCAATTCCAGTTATTATCTAAATGCCAAATATGCAGATAGTTTCCAGAAACGTTTTTCCAAAGAACTTGATTATCTCCATTAACGGTTTCTGCGGCTATAGTTTGCCATCCTGCGTAGATATTTTGGTAGATTTGTTGTCCACCGTTTTTAATGGCAATTGGGGTATTTGTTCCGATTTGGGTAAAATATTTGTATGTTGAATCTTTGACTAATTTGGTATTACCTACTGCTTCAATTGCAGTGTAAGGATTGCCAATGACACCATCACCATTAGCATCTATACCAAAGTTAGTTTCTTGAGTTAAAGCTTCCGCCGAATTCAATCCCCAATTTCCTTCAGAAGAAACCCAATTCCAGTTATTATCTAAATGCCAAATATGCAGATAGTTTCCAGAAACGTTTTTCCAAAGAACTTGATTATCTCCATTAACGGTTTCTGCGGCTATAGTTTGCCATCCTGCGTAGATATCTTGGTAGATTTGTTGTCCACCGTTTTTAATGGCAATTGGGGTATTTGTTCCGATTTGGGTAAAGTATTTGTATGTTGAATCTTTGACTAATTTGGTATTACCTACTGCTTCAATTGCAGTGTAAGGATTGCCAATGACACCATCACCATTAGCATCTATACCAAATTTAGTTTCTTGGGTGAAAGCATCAGCAGAATTTAATCCCCAATTTCCTTCAGAAGAAACCCAATTCCAGTTATTATCTAAATGCCAAATATGCAGATAGTTTCCAGAAACGTTTTTCCAGAGAACTTGGTTATCTCCATTAACGGTTTCTGCGGCTATAGTTTGCCATCCTGAACCGTAGATATCTTGGTAGATTTGTTGTCCACCATTTTTGATAGCGATTGGGGTGTTTGTTCCGATTTGGGTAAAGTATTTGTTTGTTGAATCTTTGACTAATTTGGTATTACCTGCTGATTCAATTGCGGTGTATAGGTTAATAAATTCACTCACGTCAATAATCTTTAAGCCACCATTATCATCAGCCACATAAGCGTAGTTACCGACTACTTGCACATCAAGAGTATTGCCAGAAGTATCATAATTGCCCTTGAGGGTGGGGGTTGTGGGGTTGCTGATGTCTATGATTTGTAGTCCTGAAATAGAATCAGCAACATAAGCATAGTTACCGACTACTTGCACACCATAAGCATAGCTTGATGTATTATAATTGCCTTTGAGGGTGGGGGTAGTGGGGTTGCTGATGTCTATGATTTGTAGTCCTGATTCATAATCAGCTACGTAGGCGTAGTTACCCACTACTTGCACATCTTCAGCTGCGCCAGATGTATTATAATTGCCCTTGAGGGTGGGGGTTGTGGGGTTGCTAATATCAATGATTTGTAGTCCTGAATCTCTATCAGCTACGTAAGCATAGTTACCGACTACTTGCACACCTCTAGCCTCGCCAGATGTATCATAATTGCCCACTAATGTGGGTGCAAATACTCCCTGGTAGCTGTTGAGGGTGTGTGCAATAATATCTGACAAATGTAGAGACGTTCCATGGAACGTCTCTGTAGCGGGAATATTAACCTCTAACTCCCAATTTCCCCCTAAAGCTGCATTTCCTGTTTTTGTGGCTGACGCGCTAATGGTTGCGTTGGTAATCTCATATAACTTTCTAATAAATTCTTCCCCAGCATCCCCCGCAGCGACGTTACAGCCATATAGTAAAATATTCTGACGTTGCCACTGTTGTAACTGTTGGGTGTAATTGTGAATATTGGTTAAGTTTAATTGACTATTGCCTAAATACAAGCATCCCGGTGAACCGTGGGAAAGGATATGAATGGTGGTGATGTGGGGATGTTGTTGTAAAATTTGGCTAATTTGCTCAATCCCGTCTTGATTTGGGGAAATAATAACTGATTTTACGCCCTCTACAATTCCTGTTTGTAGGGTGTGATAGTCGGAAACGGAGGCATCAATAAAAACAATAGTTGTCGCGGTTTGACGGAGAAAAGAGTTTTTTAACATATTTTTTTCCTTTTCACTTGGTAACTAAGCTTTCATACCCGCCCTGGAACTGAAGTTCCAGGCTAATAGCTAAAGTACGTTAAAACGTACTCTGATGACATCGAAATCAAAAATTATCCTATTTCTTAAACAAATACCGCTAAAATAGTCGGTTAAAACCGACTTGAGCTTTTAGACAGGGAATTAATTCCCTGGATTGGAGGTACTGGACACTGTTGAGCAGTGGTAAACCTTTACAAATTATTATCCAAACAGGTTAAATATGTATATGATGGTAGGATGTGTTATTTGTAAACACAACCGTGATCTTTAAGTTATAAATAATCTTTTTACGACACATATTTAGGTTCACGTATGTGACATATATGCAATTAAAAATTTAAATCCTCCCTTGCCAAAATTAAGTACGAATCAAAAATTAAATCCCCATTTATAACAATAAAATGGGGGTTATTGAACTTTCTATTGATTCAACTCAAATCAGATGAACTAACAAGCATTTTAATCTATATAAACGGTATTAAATCTAAATGTTCTTCAATTTGAGTAGCTAAAGAATCTAACATCTGTTCTCGCTGTTCTTTGTAGTTAGCCACACCTGTGGGTAAAGATTTCAAACCCCGTTGTTGCCGGAGACGATTTACCCAAGCCCGTCGCCAAGGTCCATTATCAAAAATTCCATGTAGATAAGTTCCCCAAACCGATTGACAACTATCTACTAACCCTAAATTAGCATCATCAAATAAGGGTTGACAGGATTTTTGATCTGCTGGGTTTTCTATGCGCGAGCGCCCTTGGTGAATTTCAAACCCAGTCACAGGTAAACCCGCTTGGGGATAATTGGAAGTAACTTGACGCTGACGGGCGACTTTTTGTCCTGTAATTACTGTCTTTATAGGTAATAAATTTAACCCTGGATATTTACCAGATTGTCCTTCCATTCCTTCTGGATCAGCTATAGACTGCCCCAACATTTGGAAACCGCCACAAATGCCTAAAACCGTGCCACCAGAAGCTGCATAGTTTTGAATTGCTTCTGCCATGCCGCTTTTTTGCAAAGCTATTAAATCAGCAATTGTGGTTTTTGTTCCTGGGATAATTACTGCATCTGGATGTCCTAACTCTTGCTTAGGATGCAAGTATTTTACCGTTACTGATGGTTCTGATTCCAAGGGATCAAAATCGGTGAAATTGGCAATTCTTGGTAAACGAATCACCGCAATGTTTAGTTCAGAGTTAGCTTTTGCTGGTTTGCGTTCTAGTAAATCTAGGGAGTCTTCCGCTGGGAAAACTTGTTCTAAATAGGGAATAACACCAACCACAGGTATACCTGTCCGTTCTTCTAACCATTTAATTCCGGGTTCGAGAATTGAGCGCTGTCCTCGAAATTTGTTAATGACGACTCCTTTAATTAAGGCGCGTTCGTCTGGATCTAATAGTTCTAATGTGCCGACGACATGAGCAAATGCTCCACCTCTATCAATATCAACTACTAATAAAGTAGGTGCATTTAAATGTTTAGCAACCCGCATATTAGTTAAATCCCGGTGTTTGAGATTAATTTCGGCGGGACTACCAGCACCTTCACAAACTAGGGCTTCAAATTCTGTAGATAGGTATTGTAAACATTCTTTGATGGTCTGCCAACCGAGTTCAAAATATTGTTCGTAGTAATCTGTGGCACTAACTTTCCCGATGGCTTTACCTTTAAGAATGATTTGGGATGTCATATCCCCCTGGGGTTTAAGTAAAATTGGATTCATTTCTACCAAGGGTACTACTCCCGCTGCCCAAGCTTGCACTGCTTGAGCATAGCCTATTTCGCCACCACTGGCGGTAACATAGGCGTTTAAAGCCATATTTTGACCTTTAAAGGGGGATACTCGCAACCCGCGCCGGGAAAGAATCCGACAAATAGCTGTGGTTATCAGTGATTTCCCTGCGTGGGATGTTGTTCCCACTACCATGATTGCTTTCATTTTTAATTATATTTTAGTATGTTGATATTAAGTAGTGCATCTGTAAATAAGCTGTTATTTTTTTAAACTTGCATATCTCGTTATCTCGTTCCCAGTCTCAGACTGGGAATGTAGATGGCGGCTCTGCCGCTAGTGACATGAGGCAGAGCCTCAGCATTGGCATTCCTAGCCGGAGGCTAGGAACGAGGTCAAACTGTCAAAAGGGTAAACGTAACCAACGAGTCATAAAATCATTGTAGCGATCGCTCAGGGAAGGATGACGCAATTTCTGATCTTTTAACTTGACAATCAATTGATGACCCAAGGGAGTTAGGCGAAAACTGTCTGTAATGCCCTGTCCATCAACTTCTCGCCGCAATACTCCTACATCAATTAACCAGGCTAAAGCGTTTTCACAGGTCAATTCTGATAAGGGTTGCTTGGTGTAACTTTGCTGATTTCCTTTCTCCATTGCTATAGCACCTAGTTGGATACTTTGGCTAGTCATGGCTATAAACAAATTGAGGTTGAAGGGCGAACAGATTAGCGATCGCTCGGCTCTTTCTAGGGCTTCACTAGTATAAACTAAGGGTTTAAGGTTTGGGGAATCCACAGTAGACATTTTTCATTACTCTAAGTTGTGCTTTTTGTCAATGCTTTGAAAATAAATACCTCTTTGGCAGAATATTCCGTAAGCAAGTTATTTAAATATTGTAAATTATTGTAAAATCTTGATTGCATAAAGATTTTTAAACAGGACAAGGTGAATTATGCCTCTATCAGTTGGTACAGACGCACCTGCATTTACCGCCAAAGACACTAACGGCAATACAATTTCATTATCTGATTTTGCTGGTAAAACAGTAGTTCTCTACTTTTACCCCAAAGATGACACACCAGGCTGCACCAAACAAGCTTGTAGTTTCCGTGATTCTCAAGCTGAATACAAAGACAAAGATGTAGTTGTCTTGGGAGTAAGTGCTGATGATGAAGTTTCTCATCAAGCATTCACCAATAAATATAATCTGAATTTCCCTTTATTAGCTGATACCCAGAAAAGCATCATTACAGCTTATGATGTTGATGGTGGTGGTTACGCCAAGCGTGTTACCTACATCATTGATGGTAATGGCAAAATCATTGATGTTGATGCTGCTGTTAACACTACTACTCAAGCTAGTGATGTTTTAGCAAAACTGGGACTTTGATCATTAAGTATACTCAAAACGGCTTGACTGTTTGATTCTAAACCTAGGGGTTTAGCAGTGGTAAACCCCTACACATCTGGGTTCTTTGTCATTTGGCAAAAGTTTAAATCTCACCCGTGTTTAGTATAACTCCATAGGGGCGCAGGACTTGCGCCCATTATTTCCCATTTAAGTGTTATTTACCTGATGATGGTAAAATCTGTAAGGGAAGTAGATTTTGTCCAGGGATAATTGCAGAAGATCCTGGATTTTGTTTTAGTTGAGGCTGAAGAAGTTTTTGTTGTGCAGCTTTAAATGTGGCTGCGGCTAGGTCTAGCTGTTGATTTTGTTCATCAGCATTCCATTGAATAGTCCCAAAGTTGGCTTGATGAATCATGTTCATCATATCGAAACCTGAGCCATTGCCAGATAAAGGATTACTACTGCGATAGCCTTGCTGACCCAAGGTATCGCTTTCCAAACTACCAAAGGGTTGATTAGTATCAGCTAAGGTAGGTTCTCCTCCTAGGATAGAAACAAAGCTAATCCCGACGATAGTGGCAACGATAATTTTGTGAACTGGTAAAAATGGTCTTTTCATGAAATTTCTCCTTATATATTTTTAAGCAAGACTCCGGCGTAGTTGGGGTTGAATACTCAGTAAAGCCACTAATGCAAAACCTAGTAACACTAACAACGCTCCCCCAAAGGTAACATCACCCCAAAAGGCGTGCATTACTATATCATTTAATCCCCAACTGCTGTGTAGATATAAATAGCGAATCGGTTCAATCGCATAACTGAGAGGGTTGAGGGTAGCAATAACCTGTAACCAACCGGGCATAAAGGATAAAGGCGCTAAGGCTGTGCTGGCAAATAATAATGGGAGGTTAGTGACAAAAATTACGGCGATAAGTTCAATGTGTCCGGGTAATGCAAAGGCTAAACCCAAGGAAATAGCGGTGACACCCAAAGCCAGTAGAAAGACAATGAGAGCGATCGCACATAATCCTGTAAAATCAGGTAAGCCAGCCCCTAAAAATGCCGCTGCTGCCACAATTACCGCTGCTTGTAGTAAACTTTGGCTAATAATAAAAATAGCAGAAGCAAAAACAATTGAAAAGCGCGAGGCTAGAGGTGCAACTAGCAACCGATTTAAAAAGCCAAATTCCCTATCGAACATTACAGGTAAACCAGCATTCAAAGCCCCAGCAAAAGCAGTAAAGACTATGACACCTGCTGCTAGAAATTTTCCGTAATTTGTCGTACTACCAAATAAGCCTGTGGGTGCATTTTGGAATAATGCCCCAAATAAAACTAACCACATGACGGGCTGAATAATCCCGGCTATCAGGCTAGAAGGGCGGCGTTGGAGTTGAATAAACAGACGACGAGTTAAGGCAAAAGTTTCTTGAACAATTTCTGCGAAAAAATTGGAGGTTGTATCAGCAACTACAGAAGATGAGGTTAATTGTTGCCAATTCACAGCTACTTTATCATTACTCATAGAATGTAAAAATTAAAAGGCATCAATCATAAACATTCCTGCAACTTGTTAGTTAGCAAAAAATATTTATAATTCTTAACCCTATATTACAACGAATCCCCAACAAGATCAAAGTAGAGAAATTGCCATTTTGATGCTGTTACTGTCGAAGCCAAAATACTGCGATACTATACTCTATACATAAATCACATAATATAAACTGATCATGGAGCTAAATTCCTTACCGACAGAGGTAATTTTGACACATCCGCGTCAGTCTCTTGGTAAATTACAACTTGATTGGACACCCCAACCGGGAAATTATCTTGATTTTGCCGAAAAAACCTACGTAGTTTTAGAGCGTTGCCATAGATATCAGCTTAAAGGAGGACGCTATAGTTTACACAATATCGCTATTTACGTACAAAAAGCCCAAAGACCAGAACAGAAAAGTTTAGTAGAAGGACGTTGGGTTATAGGTGATGCTACCTGTAACTATAATGCTCTTTCAGAAATTATGCGTTGTGCAGTTAATCCAGAAGGACCTTGTAAATCTTGCCGGTTCTATGAAAGTTAGTTGTCAGTTGTCAGTAGGGGCGAAGCATTTGGAAGATAAATTATCGGTCATTGCCAAAAATAGTTCTCCAAATGCTTCGCCCGTACAGTTGTTCGTTGTCAGTAGGGGCGAAGCATTTGGAAGATAAATTATCGGTCATTGCCAAAAATAGTTCTCTAAATGCTTCGCCCGTACAGTTGTCAGTTGTTCGTTGTCAGTTGTTCGTTGTTCGTTGTCAGTTGTTAGTTGTTCGTTGTTAATTACCTATTACCCATTACCCATTACCTCACCGACAGTTAACCGAGTCCCATTGACAAAATCCCATCCTGACTGGGGACGTTTACCCGTTAGCTGTACTTCTCGCAATAGCAATAAACCTACCCCTGTTTGGACAATTGCTCCTAGTCCTTTAGTAATATTAACTACCTCTCCAGGCTGTCCTGATATGGTTGACAAATTGGGTATTTTATGAACTTTTTCTAGTAATGGCTCTGGTAACTCGTGAATATACGCAGGATATAGGGGGACAGTAGCAGTAATTTTCAATGCTTGGTTGCGAAAAGTTGCTGTACAGTTAGGATAAAATCCGCGAATTTGATTATGTAATTGGATGGCACTTTGTCCCCAGTCCAAGTTATAATCTGGCTTCTGAATCAAAGATGCGTAAGTAGCTGCGGCATGATCTTGGGGAATCGGTGTAACTTCTTGACGTTCTAGTTTGTATAGGGTTTCTATGAGTAAATCTGCACCAGTAATAGCCAACTTTTCGGCTAAAACCTGAGCATTATCTAGTAATTGAATTGGTATAGTCGCTTTTAGAAGCATATCCCCTGTATCCATGCCCCTATCCATGAGCATAGTTGTGATCCCCGTTTCTTTTTCTCCGTTATATATACTCCACTGAATTGGCGCAGCCCCTCGATACTGAGGTAAAATTGAACCATGAACGTTAATACAACCTAGCTTAGGCATATCTAATATCTTCTTAGACAAAATTTGCCCATAAGCAATAACCACAAATATATCTGCTTCTATCTGCTTGAGTTGTGTTAAGGTTTCAACATCTTTTTTAACTCTTTCCGGTTGCCATACTGGAATATGATGATCTGTAGCAAAGACTTTTACTGGTGAAGGTGTCAATTTATTCCCTCGTTCTCGACGTTTATCCGGTTGAGTGACTACGGACATCACGTGAAAATCCTTGTTTTCTAAGAGTTTTTCCAAAGTGGGAACTGCAAAGTCAGGAGTGCCAAAAAATACTATTTTCATTACTTATTAATTATTAATTACGAGTCATGAGTCATTAATCAATGGTAAGTGTGTTCCTCATCACTGACAACTGCGACATCTGAATATTAATAGAATTATGTTGAGAATTTTTGATTAAGGGCAAGGAATTTTCGCAGTTTGATGGTATAGTGTTTACTATTGGTTCAGCGAAAACAGCCTCAATACATTATAATACTTTCGGTAATTAGTTGAACTATCGCCATTTGCATCTACTATTGATGATTTTTGTGTGTCTATCTGTGTTTTGCAGTCAGTTATTTCTCTACGAAATCAAAATTATTCAATAATTACCCAAGTTAAAAATAAACTGTATTTGCTTAATCGCAGCATTTACGAGTCTAAACTTCAGTTTGTAGGTTGGGTGTATGAATTTAATGTTTTTGTTTATTGTTGATTGTGCAGCGGTTAATCTCAAGTTGCCAGCAATAGATAGGTTTTAGTTGGGTAAAGCCCGCGCTGTTGGTCCGGCTATAAACAGGGTATCTTATTTTAGACTGGCTTTAGCTAAGAATGTTTTCAAGAGCAAGAGCATCTCTAAATCTTGGCTACTAGCTTTAGTCAATTAAAAATTCATCTATGTTCCACTTAAATTGAATATGGATGTTACTGATGCTAACAATAATAACGGCAGTTATTAACAGATGTAATTTACTGTTAACTTTAATCCCGTTATTTTGGATATTATGTAAAGATTATGAGGGGGTAAATGGTGATACTAAAACTTTTGTAAAGCAATACAACATTTGAATCAATTATCTTGTCGAAGCTTTTGGTTTGTTGGTAAACATATAGTCATAGCTTTTTTTCATTCCTGTATAGATACTGCCCGCACTTAGCAACTGCCCCTAGAGAGTCTCATCATGCTTAAACCCCTTTTGGTGTCAGGATGGTTCCGTGTTAAACCATTTCTCAAGTACATTGCCATTGTTATAGTAATTTCACCCTTCCTGGGAATGTCTATTCATGCTACCTTAGCGAAACAATCAGAAGTAGCAAATAGTAGGGCGAAAAATAGCAAATCTCAGATAAAATTGGCAGAAAGTGCTGCTACGAGGCAGTTAAATTTACAATTTGCTCAAGTTAACTCTCACACAGGAAAAATACTTGTTGGTGAAGGAATACAGTCATTACCAAAAGATATAGTTATTTCAGGGGCAGAAAGAGAAAATTCTCAACTGGGGGATGATGTTGTTAGCAAAACTGTACCATCAGTTAATGTTGCACAACTTCAAAGCAAGACATCTATTAATCAAGCTAATTTAATTCAAAAATTAAAAGATGCCAAAGAAGAAACTGATTTAAATTCTCCAGTCAGTGGGAATTCTCAATCTCAAGAATTAGCAATATCAACAGTTACTCCTAAAAATGGAGAAATACCTGTTAGTGAACGGCCAAATGAGTCGGAAATGGCACAGACTGACCCTATAGGTAGTCCCCATCCGATACCTTGGCAATGGATTCTGGCTACTCAGGAAGCGATTGGTGCTAAAGGTGGTTCTGGTGTTCGCTACTATCGGAGTATTCCGGTGATTTCTCCTGATGGCAAATATGCGATTTATAGTCGGGTGCAAATGGAAGTAAAACCGGAAATGCACAATAGCCGAGTTAATAGCGTGTTGTTTGTGGAGGATAGACAAACTAAGCGGTTACGGGTGATGACATCAACCAGTGTGGTGATTGATCCCCTGTTAAAAAGACAGGCAATTTTGTCAGCACAAGGGGATAATGATGGTAAAATTGGGGTATTAGTGCCTGTTAGCTGGTCTGAAAAAGGCGATCGCTTTCTCGCCCGTAAGTTTGTGGCTATTTTTAATACAGCAGATGCTACAGATCAGGCTGTAATTTGGAATCGTCAACAGGATCATCTCAATGTGGTTAGTCCGGTACAATCACAAGATGATCACGAAAAAATAGCTATTTTGTTAGGTTGGAGTAAAAAGCAGCCTAATAATGTATTATTCCGTGCTGGTGAATTAGGTGAAGAAAATTGGCCTTTGTTACAAGTAGCTAATGATGGCAGAACTGTAGATATCTCGGCAGAAGGTGATCAGGCTGTGACTTTTGGTGAAAAAGGTAGCATTTGGGCAGATCCACAAGTTGCTTCGCGCTAATTGATTAATTGCCCTCAAAATGGCTTAATCCTGTGATTCTCTAGATAGGGGTTTAGCATTGCGCTTTACCCTGATTCATTGCTTTTATCCTTCATACAATTCAATGAATTGTATTAGAATTTATTCTGCGATCGCATTTCGTGAACAGAAAAATGTACCCCCATTAATGTTCGGGGTATCAATGCCTTATTTACCCAATAATTCGAGTCGTAATAGCCATGAATTAAAATGAGGGCATTTATTCCGAATTACTTCTAATCCAATTGATTCAGCCAATAGCGGACCATAAGTAGATTTTGCTCTTTCATAATCAGGAAATTGAGCAATAATACGTTTACTGGGGGCTGTTGCCCTGCTATCATTAATTAACTCAGGAGTTTCATGTTTATCAGCAATAGTCTTGAGAATTGCAACCCTATCTGAGCAATTATCATAACAGGACTCAAAACAAGTAGGATCAGAAAAAAGATATGCCTCATATTCATGCAATTGAATGTACGGTATGAATCGAGGATCATTAATATCATCAGCAAAGCTTTTCTCCAAAAACTCGACTCGCTTTGTGGGATTTTGGCGCATGATTTCAGCTTCATCTAATCCCGGAAAATTATGATGAATTGCATACAGATCAATCATCGTTGTAAAGAAAACATCTGTATTTTTATCCTCCGCAAGCGATCGCAAAATATCATTCTTCATTGGCTGATAATCACCATAACCACTACCACCACGATTAGTTTTACCCTTTTTTCTTCCATGAGCAATAAGTCTAGGGTGGTGCATAAATACTTGATATTGAGTCAGATATGGTTGCAGGATAATAGAAGCAAATGTTTGTTCTGTTTGTCCTTCTGCAAATAAATAGAGTCTTACCATTAGTGTGGACCTCCACCAATGATATTTTTCTCCCAAATTTCTCCTAAACTATATTCTTCTAACCAAGCTTCTAATTCTTCAGAATTTAACCGCTTAAATTGCGATTCTTTACCCACTCTATCTACTGTAATTACATCTTCAGGATTAAAGTTATCTAAAAAAGAAGTAGATTGGGTGCTGATGAGAATTTGTGTATGATAGGAAGCCTTAGCAAACATCGCAGCTACAACATTGAGCGCGTAGGGATGAAGACCAAGTTCCGGTTCATCAACAACAATTAGTTTTGGGAGTTCATCTTCTGGCTGCAAAAGCAACGTGGTAAGGCATATAGCACGCAACGTACCATCTGAAAACTGGTGTGGACCAAATACTTGATCTGAGTCTTTTCCCTGCCAGTTGAGAATAACATTATTCGCTCTAGGCTCAAGAACAAAATCATCAAAAAATGGGGCAATCAAACGGATAGTTTTAATAATACGCTGATAGGCTGTATTATGATATTCACGAAATCTCAGAAGTAATGCGGCTAGATTTCCAGCATCAGACACCAGCGAGCGGTTGTCATCAATATAACAGGATTGACGAACTCGCGCGGTAGATGACGTATCGTGAAAGTGGTAAACACAACAGCCATTGAGCAAATGTTTGATAGCGTTGGCAATTGTTGGCGTACCTTCTTGTGCTGCTTTGTTGATTTTTGTTTCCTGATGTCCTGCACCTAACGAGTAAGTGGTTGAAGGTTGAGGTAGGTGTAAGCCGTTTCGCGTCGCTGTTTCTTCAGCAAATATCAAAGTATCACCTGCCGCATGACCTAGACACATGGTATAGATAATATCCAAACTCCCATTGTCAATCTTGAACTCTAGTTGTGCCTCGATTTGCGGTGTTATCTTAGGTCCAAAGTGCAATAAGGATTGAGCGTAACCGGATATGCCGATATATTGTTGAAGTCGCCCGGCCATCATCTCATTCAGCATCTTAAAAAAGGAAATGAGATTACTTTTACCTGCTCCATTAGCTCCAATCAATATGTTTAAGGGACGCAACTCAAGATCCATTGTCTTAATGGACTTGAAGCCCTTGATAATTACTCGTTGTAGCATAATCAACAATCAGTATTTATACAAAATGATTATATATGTAGATGATGTACAGGGATTAAAAAAAAGGTGCGTTAGGCTAAAGCCATAACACACCCCAATTAAACTAAATTGCAAATACAACTAAGGATACAAACCCCGATCATTCAAAGCTTGCGCGACTCTACCTACACCCAAAGTATAAGCAGCTAATCGCAGATTTACCCCCCGTGCTTGCGACTCATGAATCACCTTGCGGTAAGCCTGAACCATCAAATGTTCCATTTCCCGGTTGACTCGTTCTTCGTCCCAGAATAGGTAAGAAAGACCTTGTACCCATTCTAAATAACTGACCACCACACCCCCGGCATTGGCTAAAATATCCGGTAACACGGTGACACCTTGGGCTTCTAGAACGCGGTTAGCTTCCAAAGTCACTGGACCATTAGCCGCTTCTGCGACAAATTGGGCTTTGATTTGATGGACATTTTCTGCGGTAATTTGGTTTTCCAAAGCGGCAGGAATCAGGACATCGCAAGGTAAAGTTAATAAGTCTGCATTACTAATGGGTGTTCCTTGGGGAAATCCCACCACACTGCGATGGTTTGCCGCAGCGTAGGCTTTGACAGCGGAAATATCAAGACCATTTTCGGCAAAGATACCCCCACTAGCACTGGAAACAGCGATAATTTTTGCTCCTTCTTGGTGTAGCAATTCGGCGGCTGCCCCACCTACATTACCGAAGCCTTGAATTGCTACCCTGACTCCTACGAGGGATTTACCGTGATCTGCAAGTGCTTCACGGACAATAATCATCACACCGCGTCCAGTCGCCATTTCTCGTCCCAGGGAACCACCAATAGATAAGGGTTTACCTGTAACTACTCCGGGGACAGAATGACCAACATTGACAGAGTAAGTATCCATCATCCATGCCATTTCCCGCGCTGATGTTCCCATGTCTGGTGCGGGTATATCTACGGATGGTCCAATGTCTTTAATTAATTCACTAATATAACGACGACTAATCCGTTCTAATTCCCCCACACTGAACTTTTTGGGGTCTATGGGAATTCCCCCTTTGCCACCACCATAGGGAATACCTAACAATGCACATTTCCAGGTCATCAGCATTGCTAGGGCGGATACTTCCCGTAATGTCACCGCTTCATGGTAACGAATCCCACCTTTATAGGGTCCTAAAATATCCGAATGTTGTACCCGATGTCCTGGGAAAACCCGGATTTCGCCATTATCCATTTTTATGGGAATGGAAACTGTAACAACTTTTCGTGGATGACTGAGTATTTCTACGATACCTTGATCTAATTTTAATTCTTTAGCCGCCCATTCTAAATAGCTACAAGCTTGATCATAAGGGCAAATGTAGGCTGAAGATTGAGTTTCCATAAGTGGGAGAGACGTTGTTACCATAATTCTTACTCCTCATCACGGTATCTTTGTAAACCGGATTGATATAGTTAGCTTACCCTCTTTTTGAGAAAAGATATCAATTTTGTAGTTTTTGTTACAGTTTTATTTTTTTGTAAGATACTCCGCGATATCCCCAACTTCTTCGAGAAGTCGGGGATATGAGGGTTACTAGTTAAAATGGACTCAACCCAAATTTTCGATAAATGTCTCTTGTGTAAAACTCCCATGTAAACCATAGGGAATATGATGTTTCAGATGTAGTTTTGCAACTGGTTTCTCTTTTTCCAGATTTTCAGCATCTAAAATCACTACATCAAAACGATGATGTTCTGCATCATAAACTAACGCTATTAACCACCCATCATCTTCTGTTTGGGAATTTGGACGAGGAATAAAAATTGGTTCCCCTATAAAACCTCGCGGTGCTGCACTCCATAGTTGTTTTCTTCCTGACTCTAAATCTACCTTAAAAATGGCTTGTAATGGTGCGTTCACCGTTGATTGATGAGCGGCAGCACTATATAAATAACGATAGGATTTACCTACGTAATTCGGGTGAATTGTGGGAAATTCAGTGGGACGAGGATCTATTAACTGATTTTGCACTTTATTCTCTGATAAATTCAGATTAAATCGCCATAGTTGGGGAGGTGAATTTGTATCAAAATCAGTTTTTCGATAATCGCTATTGGGTTCGACTTCTGTTAATGATTCATAGCAGATAGAATCAATGATAATTTCATTTCTCAGTTCAAAAGCATTAACATGATGGAAAATAAAACCGGCTTGGGTTTCTAAAACTTTGACATTTTTAGTTTGTGTTTTGCGAGGGATAATAATAATTCTTGTGGGTTGATTTTTTTGAAATTTAATACATTGGGCTGCGCTGGATATTCCCAAAGCAAAAGGTATGGGGTTAAAATCAACAGGATTTTGAAAGAAGATACAGTAATTTTCTGTAATTACAAAATCATGAATAAAACAAAAACCAGGAACGCTATGATTTTGTTTGCTGGTAATTTCCCCATTTGTGTTCAATTCAAAGATTGTAATTGTGGTTGATAGTCCCGGTTTAATAGCAAAGTTGACTAAGGTGCCATTTGGATCAATTCGTGGGTGGGCGCTAAAGGCTTCTCCTTTGGATAAAACGCCGTTAAAATATTCATTTCCTAATGTTTCTAAGGTTTGGGGATTAAGTGAATAAGGTTCGGATGCTTCCCATAATGCTAAGAGTTTTTTACCCCAATAAATCACATTTGTATTAGCAATGTTTTTAATTTTTAAATCAAAAATGTTAGCTAACCAACCACCAGGTTTTTGTGTACCAAAAACACCACGATAAAGAATTTTACCAGCTTTCTGTTCTGCTAAATAACCGGCTGTTTGCACAAATCGGTTACGAAAATGGGCGCGGCCATTGGTAAATGTAATGCGACTAATCATTCCGTCACCATCAAAAGGATGATGTAATCTTTGCTTGTTGATATCTAATAAACCAGCCCCGTTCCTAAATAATGTTCCTGCTAGTTCTGGAGGAATTTCTCCTTCTATATCATCAATCCAATAGTCATATTCTTCGGTAAGAGATTCATATCCTCCTTGCCAGTCTTTGAGGGTGTAGGATTTCTCTAAAACTTGACTATTTTGGGGTTCTAATATTTGCATTTTTTGTTTGCTATGCTGAAAAACTAGATTGATTGACTATGGTCAATCTCAATTTTAGCATCTGGTAGCCAGTTAATAAAAAATATTGGGATAAGTGAGCTACAGTTAGTAATAATGATTAACAACCATAATGAATCAAATTGATGTTCTGTGATTCCCAACCATTTCATCATGATTGATCCTAATGCGTAAGAAACTGTTCCTCCTAAATTAAATACAGACATTATTAAAGCAAAGAATGTGGCCTCTATGCCGGGAGGACAAAGTTTTGTTGATAATACTAATATAGGCATAAATAAAACTTGCCCAATCACAGTAATAATTAAACTATCACCTAAACTGAACCAATGATCATCTATTCCTAAAAGTCTGTTGGTATGAGTTACTAATAATAAAGTTGTCATTCCTAAAGCTGTGGATAGAAAAATCCCCCAACTAAACATAATTCTAAAGGGGATAGTTTTCAGGTAACGTTGAAAAGCCCAAACTCCAATTAAGGAAGCCAAACTGGTGACTAACCGAACTCGCCCTAAAAATTCTGGTTGAAATTGTAGTTCGTTAGTTGTAAAATAGAAAAATGCTGATTCGGCATTTGGTGTAGCGTGCCAAACAAATATAAATGCTGTTGGTAGCCAAATTGCTTTCTGCGTAATAGCTTGGCGTATCTGTCCTAATTGATATTTTGTGTTATTGCTTTTTTTATCATCTTTATTAATAGGTTTTTCGGAAATTAACCAAGCTACACATGAGATAATTAGCGGAAATAATGCTGTTATTAAAAATACTGTACGGTTGGTAAAATATTCTAAAAGTAAGCCGCTAAGGTAAGCTGTACACAAGCCACCTATAGCTGAACTACCCCAACAAAGAGATTGTAAAGAACCTATTTTGGCTTCTGATTCACTTCTAGCTCTTTCAACTACTATGGAATCAACTATCACATCACTAATAGCTACAGAGAGAGAAGAAAGTACAATCATAATTGTGGCTGTTGTGCTAGTATGAACTGTTGTTCCTAAACATACCAAAGCCGCACTTCCCAAAATTCCAGATAGGACTATATAAGGCTTTCTATGGTAGCCAAATAATGGTAAACTATCAGAGATAAAACCATATAATGGCTTAGTCATCCAAGGTATGGTACTGATGCCCACGATTGCTGACATCTGCACTGGACTTAATAGCAATTCATCTTTGAGAAAAAAGCTAACAGCTAAACGGGATAATGCCAAGATGCCTTGAACAAAATAGATGGTAAGAATTGCTATTAACTCAGCACTAGGTTTATTACCTAAGAAAATTTTTTGGGTTAGTAGATCTTTGAATTTGGGTAAGGTAGGGGAGTCATTTAGCATTTGGATGAATAAAAATTAAGTTTTATTTACTTTTATATCATGGATTTTTAAATTGGGGATAAGTTTTTATTAATTATGAATAAAAGCGAACAACCATGTTCAATGAATTGCAATACTTTTGATACATTTATAGAATTTGTATAAGAGGATGTTTTAAAAGTTTTTAATGTGTAAACAGACCCCTCTCCAAACCTCTCCCCTACCAGGGGAGAGGCTTTAAAACCCCTATTCCCTTGTAGGGAGTGGGGGGAGGGGGGTTAGGTTTTTGGAGATTATGGGTTTCATATAATACTTTTCAAACAACCTCTAAGTTTATCTACCAAAGGACATTCCGCAGATGTGACTGATGATTATTGATAAGTAATCAGACAAAATTAATTAGATAGTTTTCTGCAAATTCTCTGAGAATTTTTTCAACAAATGCGACGAAAGTTTTCCAATCTTTGTAAGCAATGCCAAAAATTTCTATTTACTACTTTTATCGAGAACTAAGTAGGTGAACGGAAAAAAACCGTAGACGCGGAGCGGCTTCTCGAAGAGTAATATGTAACGAAAATTAAAATCGTCCAAATCCTCTTGCCTCTTGCCTAGTGCCATAACGACGATTTTCAATGCTAACCTACTTATCTACATCTTTGTGGTCAAGGTCAAATAAACAAAATATCCCACCAATAATGCCGAAATGGCTTATGGGTGGGACTCATGGTAGTTTAGTTAAGAATTTTTCTCGAAGTAAAAACTAGGTTCTTCCTGGTTTTTTCTTAGAAATCATCAAGAAACTGACCAATACGACTAATTACAGGGTCTACTTCTTGAGGTATGGCTGGCGCCACGCTAACGCTATCAGAAGGAATACAAGTAAGTGGTTCCTGATTCAGGATGATTGTCAACTTTGCTACTTGTTGAGTAAGTTGCAACATTTGACTTTCCATAGACTCCAAACGATGAGACTCTTTAGCGAAAAAACGTTCTTCAAAACCAGCTATTTGATTTTGGATCTCACCGATTTTTTGTTCAACCGTGGTTACATTTGCTATCTTAGAAGTTAGTTGTACAGGTTCTGGGACACACAAAAAGTTCCAAAGAGCCTCTTTGCACAGGTCACTGAAAGTTTTATCTGGCTGTGTCTCTAAGTAGTTTTCCACCTGCGCTAACAAGCTCTCATCAGCAATTTCTGGATTGAACGTAACGGATTTAACTACCTTTTTTGACCATTGGAACATCGGTTTTATGACCTAGCACGAACAGCAGCAGATAATTGCGCTTCTCCATAAATATACTGCCCCAAAGCATTAGCCTGGCGAGAAGGTGCAGCTAAGTAAGCGTTGATTTGAGCTTCTTTGAGCAGACGTTGGACATCTTCCCAGAAAAATTCTCCACCACCACCTGTAATAATCACATCAGTTACCCGCTCTGGCAACCACGCTAACACACGAGAGCAAATTTCCCGTGAAAACTGTTCTTTGAGGTTAGGCAGAAAATCATCTAAATTGGTAGGTTTACTAGCACCTTTAGGACGATAAAAGCGATCGCCTTTAGGCTTATTAACCGCAGAAATCAGTGCCAAAGATTGACTATCAGCACCCTGTACTTCCGCAGCTACCAGTTCATAAAACTTGCTCATGCCAAAGTCTTCACTCTTAGAAGCAGCCCTGGCAAAGCGGAAATTATCCACCATGATCATATCAATGGTTTGGTGGCCAATATCAACAATCCCTACAGATATTTTCGTAAAATCGGGAACTGCTGTGCCTTTATTAGGTTGAGTTTCTGACCACAGCAAACTACCATAGCCTTCGGGCATTACCCAGACTTTGCTAATATTCAAAGTTATGGATTCACCTCGGAAATTCAATACATGAGGTCCAGTTACCAAGCTAGTTAACTGTGCCTTTTCTTTTTCAAATTGTTCCAACGATAAGAACGGCAAACCCAGGACAACGAAAATTTCATCTCTGAGTTTAAAGTACCCGGCAGATGATAATACTTTGACCAGAGCATCTTCTACCTTAGATTGGCCAACGCCAAGATTAGCCCCAAAATCGGCGGCTAATTGCCCTACAGCATAACCACTACCTTGATACTCCAGCCACAAATCCATCAGTGGGTCAGTTGCCTTAGCCTCAAATACACCGCCGCGAATTTGCTCAATTGATGTTTGCTTGACATTGGCAGGAATGAAAGCCACATTACCGGGTTCACGGCTCACACAAGTCTTTGTAGAGGTTCTACCTAAATCCACACTCAGAATAGTTTTACCGGTAATATTGCTTGGCCTTCCAGGATTTACCGAATTCATGGGTGTCGCTGCTGCTGGTTGACGGTTCATGGAAATGGCAGCGGCATTCATTGGATTGGCTACGGGGGGTTGGTCTGTCATGAAATCTCCTCTTTAAAAAGTTATCATGCTCATCTTACAAAAAAGGTGAGCTCCAAAAAATTTTAGGTTGGGTTAAGTGTAACTAGAAATACGTGAAAATTGAGAATAGGCAATGGTCAATTTTCGATGATTTAGCATTTTTGATGGCAGTTTTCGGTAGATGTCCGGCTTTTCTTCCTGATTTGGTGTTTTTACGCTTGTAATTGATTTGCCAACAAATCAACACTATAGCAAGTAGTCCTACTTTAATTGCTAAAATTAGTTGCAGAAGATTATTTTATCAATACTCCTGAGTTCTGACTCCTGATATAGTGGGAGAAAAAATCATTAATTTCCCCCCACTGCCAGTTTTAGCTACATCTAACTAAATGCTTGATGTCAACGATTGAACTCTGGATTCGGAAGACCACTCTAATGGATTCCAAACTCTTTCTTCTAAAGCCATTTGCTCAATTAAACTAGCCAAACGTAAAGCTTTGAGAGCTTGTTCACCACCGACAGAAGGCTGATTGCCACCACGGACACAGTTGACAAAATGCTCTAATTCTGCACTGAGAGGCTGAACATTACTGGTATAAACCTTTTCGATTAAACCATCTTGTCTATAGAGGACTTTTTGGTGGTCAATCAGAGGATTTATCGGTGTTTGCCGATGTACCAATATCTCATTAGTGAGAAAATCTGCTTCTGTAAATGAATTTTTACAATGGGCAACTAAGCGGCGAATTTTGCGATGAGTAACTTTGCTGGCTGTAAGCGTGGCAACAACACCATTGGCAAACCCCAAGGTGGCAGTTACATAATCTAAATAACCTGAGTCTAAAGAACGAGTCCCACTAGCAGTCAATTTTACTACTGGTGAGGCGGCTAATTCTAGCAGCAAATCAATGTCATGGATCATTAAATCCAGGACTACGGAAACATCATTCGCCCGCGCTGAATAAGGACTCATGCGGTGAGATTCTAAAGCCAAAACTTCCTCGGTTTTGAGGACTTGGGTGAGTTCCCTAAAGGCGGGATTGAATCGCTCAATGTGACCAACTTGCAAAATACACTGAGATTCGGCCGCAGCATTAACTAGAGATTCTGCTTCAGAAATACTAGCCGCTATGGGTTTTTCAATTAAAACATGGATTCCTGCTAACAAACAGTTGATACCCACAGCATAGTGAAGCCGTGTAGGTACAGCAACACAAATTGCATCTACATGAGGTAGTAAGTCGCAGTAATCTTCAAAAAACCGGACTTTGTATTTGCTGGCAGTTTCTAAACCACGTTCGACGTTAATATCGGAAACGCCGACTAGTTCCACATCTTTCATGGAACTCAGGACGCGGGTATGATGTTGTCCCATGTTGCCAACCCCAATCACACCTATACGGATGTGATGCGGCTGACTGCGCTGTGAATATAGATTTGGTTCTGACACTGATATGCTATCTTGCACTATTGTTCTCTCCTCAACCACCAAATTTAGAGACGCTACGGTCGTTGGCCTTTATACTTAAACGCCAGGTTTGATTTGTCTTAAACCATCCAGATGGTAACATAGTGATTATCTTTATGAAGAATTTCAAAGTTTGGGTTCAGTTCCCGCCATCTGGTAATCTTTTCGGTCAGCAGTTGTTAATTATCCTGTTTTATTCATCTATGATAAAAATTATGTGTTTTTTTGGGTTGACTGTGTAAATTTCATAACTTCTTAGTAGAAATTCTCAGGTACGTATTTGGGAAATTAACTAAGTTCAATAAATACCTGATTTTTACAGGGGGTAAATTAATCACCCTTACTACAAGTAAAATTACAAGTCATCAAATAGTTAATACTCAGAGTATAATGTTTTAGACGATTTATACAATTGATATTCTCATTCCTGAGAGTCTTTTTGGACATATTTAATTTTTGTTTGTGGCATTTTGTTGATTTTCCCATCTTTTGGATGCAATTTATCAAGGAATGGGTAATTGGTCAAATTTCCCGCTTCTACCCCTGTTTATTGATCTCCCATTTCTTATTCTGAATATGAAAGCTGTAATTCTGTTGTCTGGTGGTTTAGATTCTTCGACAGTTCTTTACAAAGCAAAGGCTGATGGCTGTGAATGTTACGCTATTTCTTTTGATTATCAACAGCGGCATAGGAAAGAATTAAATTCTGCTTTGATGATTGCTAAAGCGGCTGGAGTAATTCAACATCAAGTGGTTAATTTTGACTTGGGACAATGGGGTGGTTCAGCACTGACAGATCAGAAGATTGATCTCCCTACAGGGCGATCGCTGGCCGAAATGGCCGATAATATTCCTGTAACCTATGTTCCAGCCCGGAATACCATCTTTTTAAGTTTTGCTTTGAGCTATGCTGAGGCGATCGCCGCAGAAAGAGTATATATTGGCGTTAACATCCTAGATTATTCTGGCTACCCAGATTGTCGTCCTGATTATATCGAAGCTATGCAGGAAGTTTTCCGCTTGGGAACAAAACAAGGACGTGAGGGAGAAGCTATGAAAATTATTGCTCCGTTAATTGATTTAAAGAAGACAGAAATTATCCAACTAGGTAATCAATTAGGAGTTCCTTGGGATCTCACTTGGTCTTGCTATGCTGGTGGTGAGTCAGCTTGCGGTGTCTGTGATTCTTGTCAGTTGCGATTAGCGGCTTTTGCAGAATTGGGTTTAAAAGATCCTATTGATTATTCTGAAGTTGGTTAGAGGTTGTTTGAAAAGTATTATATGAAACCCATAATTTCCAAAAACTGAAGAAGTTCGATCTAATGGGAGTCATCACACTTTCCGTCATGAGGATGGAAGAATACAAGTTGTACCCAAAAAAGAGGGACAAAAAGTAAAAGGAATTTATATTAAGCAGATTGTAAAACTGCTCAGATTAGGGGAGTAGTATGTCTAAGAAAAATAAAACTGAACGTGAGTCACTAGAATTTTACTTGAATTTGAAATATCCAGTTACACTTTACCCTGATCCTGATGGGGGATATGTAGCAGAAATTAAAGACCTTCCTGGATGTATGACTCAGGGAGAAACAACAGATGAAACGTTATTTAATATTGAAGAAGCACGTAGTTTATGGATAGAAACAGCCTATGAATATGGGGATGAAATTCCCTTACCCTCAACTCAAGTTCAATACAGTGGTAAAGTTTTACTACGGATACCTCGATCATTGCATGAGAGATTAACAGAAAATGCAGAGAAAGAAGGAGTTAGTCTTAATCAATATCTTGTGTTTTTGTTAAGTGAAAGAAATGCTATTAAGTCTTTAAGCATGGCAAATGTTAAGTAGAAATCTTTTGATCTAAGTTAAAATTTTGGTTAAACGTTCACTTTAAAAAATTTGATGAATACTCATAGCGATCGCTAGTTAACTCCAAATGCGATGCACCTGGAGAATTTGCCAGTTTATATGAAAAGATTATAGAAAATACAGATTTAATTTTACGAAAAACTCCCGAAAATGATAATACTTTTAATAACCAAGGAGTTAAATTTTCTTCAGACTCAACAATTCACACTTGGGAAAATCTACGCTTTCGCTCAAAAACGGAAATCAAAATTGCTGAAGCATTAGACAGAACTGGAGTTTTATTTGTACCCAACTCCTTAGCAAGACTTACCACACCTAAAGGTAGAGAAAATAAAGAAGCTGATTTTCTCATTTGTTATAACGGTAAATGGGGAGTTTTAGAAGTTGATGGACCATTTCACACCGCAGAACGCAGAGTTGAAGAACAAGAAAGAGAACGCATTTTTAAGAAAAACGGTATCAAAGTTGTAGAAAGATTTGATGCTGAAAGATGTTATAACAATCCTGATGAAGTAGTCCAGGAATTTTTCAAAATGATAGAAATTGGATATTCTTAAAAGCAAGCATAAAGAAGATCCCCGACTTCTTTTTTAAACTTGTCAATAAAATGTAAATTGATCTCAGAAGTCGGGGATCTGGATCTTGTGGTAAAATTGAGGTTAAATCAAGCAACTTACGTTATAATCAAATAAATATCAACAATTATTCCTTACCAATAACTACAACTATGAACAGGGAATTAGTCAAAAAATTAGTTGAAATTATTCATTGTTTATCCCCAGAAGAGAAACAATTATTAGAAACAGAATTACAAATTAAACCTGATTGGAATATTATCAAAAAAAGCATCATTCAAAGAGGAGAAATACTTAACCAAAGACTTAATAATCAATCTTTACAAGATACAATTACTAATATTATTTCAGAAATGAGAGAAGAAAGATGTGAAGAATTAATCAATTCATTGAAAGTCCATGAATAATTATCTAATTTGTGTAGATGCCAGTTTTACCATTAACTTAATTAATAGTAAATCCCTGGATTCACTATTTATCAAACTATGGGAAAATTGGCAACAAAATTCTGCTACTATTATTGCTCCCACATTATTTTATTATGAAATCACTAATGCTTTACATCGCATGAATCAAGCAAATTTATTAACCATTGAAGATACAGAAAAAGCGTTGCAAGATGCGTTAAATTTGGGGATAGTTCTTTATGGAAGTTCTCAATTTCCCCAACTTCACGAAATGGCATTAACTCTAGCAAAAACTCTGAAACTATCTGCTGCTTATGATGCTCATTACCTAGCATTATCAAAGCTATTAAATGCAGAATTTTACACAGCAGATAAACGTTTATATAACAGTATTAAATTATCTTTAAACTGGGTACACTTTATCTCTCACACTTAACCTAAATCTGGTTCTATACCTAACCCCTTAACAAGTTTAGATCCCCGACTTCTCTAAGAAGTCGGGGATCTGGGTTATACAATATATGGTAAAATTGAATTCAAAACCACACACAAAACATGGCTACAAAAATCCCCGTTACTGTGATCACAGGCTTCTTAGGAAGCGGTAAAACCAGCATTATCCGTCACCTCCTCCAAAACAACCAAGGACGACGGATAGCCGTATTAGTCAACGAATTTGGTGAACTGGGGATAGATGGAGAATTATTGAAATCTTGTCAAATTTGCCCCGAAGATGAAACAGCAGAAAATCCAGAAACTAATATATTTGAACTCACAAATGGCTGTTTATGCTGCACCGTGCAAGAAGAATTTTACCCGACAATGCGGGAGTTAATTAAACGCCGAGATAGTATAGATTATATTATCATTGAAACCTCTGGTTTAGCCTTACCAAAACCCTTAATTAAAGCCTTTCGTTGGCAAGAAATCCGCAATGCTGCTACAGTAGATGCAGTAATTACAGTGGTAGATTGTGCCGCAGTTGCAGCGGGAACATTTGCTAGTGATTTAGATGCTATAGCAGCCCAACGCCAAGAAGATGATAGTCTAGAACATGAAACACCATTACAAGAATTGTTTGAAGATCAACTTGCTTGCGCTGATTTAGTGATTTTGAATAAAACTGATTTAGTTGATAGTGAAACCCAAGCACAAGTTCTAGAATTAGTCAAGCATGAATTACCTAGAGTTGTGAAAATTGTCTCTAGTGATTATGGTAAATTAGACCCATCTATCTTATTAGGATTTGCAGCCGCAGTTGAAGATAATTTAGATGATCGTCCTAGTCATCATGACACCGAAGAAGACCATGATCATGATGATGAAATTAACTCAACTCACGTGATTTTAGACCGAACATTTGACCCCGAAAAGCTACAAGCAACCTTAGAAAAACTGGCACAGGAACAAGAAATTTACCGAATTAAAGGATTTGTGGCTGTTGAGAATAAACTCATGCGGTTAGTTATGCAAGGTGTAGGTAATAGATTTGATAAATTTTATGATCGTCCTTGGAAACCAGAAGAAGCAAAACAAACCAGTTTAGTTTTTATCGGTCGTAATTTACAATCTTCAGTAATAGAATCTCAATTAGTAGCTTTGTAATATGAATATCACAGATTTATTTAACGTTGCCAATTTGTTTGTTTTGCCTTTTTGGGCTTTGATGATTCTGTTACCAAATTGGAAAATTACCCGCAAGGTAATGGAATCTTATGTACCTTTTGTGGTTTTAGCTGGTGCATATTTGTACTTATTTGTCGTCAGCATTACTCCAGAAAACGCCGCAGCTTTATCAAATCCTCAATTAGCAGATATAGCCAGGTTTTTTAGTAATGAAACTGCTGCTGCTACAGGTTGGATTCATTTTTTAGTAATGGATTTATTTGTCGGTAGATGGATTTACTGGGAAGGACAAAAAACCGGAATTTGGACAATTCACTCGATAGCTTTGTGTTTATTTGCCGGTCCTTTAGGTGTGCTTTCTCATATCTTCACCTATTGGATTACAAAAGCCTTTTCTAAAGGTTCTGAAGGGGTGACAGAAAAAGCTGCTGTTAATTAAATTAATGTAGGGGTTTAGCATTGCTAAACCCCTACGAAATACTGTAATTAATATCAAGCTGCTACAGCTTCTCTTTCTCTAAATTTGGCATCTAACCAACAGCGGGGCAATTTTTCCCCAGAAGGAAATACTAATTCTTCCTTTTGATAAATGTCCGTTTCCTGTTCTTCTTGTCCTTCTTGGTCTTGGGCATGGACAATCTTACTAGTGGGGTCTAATAGTTCTTGAACATCAACTATTTTCACCAAATCGCGGCTATCTTTGATTTGTAAAAACATCTTGATCAACCTCCATTATTTCAATGTGTAAATTTGCCAATGGGAAGAAAATAAAGATTAGATTTCCCGTTGATATTTTTCGACAATATCTACTAAGGTCACTTGACATTGCAAGGGTAATAAATCAATTAAAGATAGTTCCTTTCTGCCACCACCAACTTTAACGGTGATAGATTCTAAAGCGGCAATTACCTTATCTTCATTAACGCTTTTAGAAGTAATTAAAGGATACAATTTTTCAGCCACAACATTATGCAGTTTGGCATCAGATAGATATAGATGCCACTTGGCAATATCTATATAAACACTTTCACCAATTTCTGCGGCTAGGGTTTCTAGTAATTCTGTGGTATTAGTTTTAGCCATAAATATAACCTCATTGTTAGTAACATTGGGATATCTTAGCTTATTTCACATTATTACTCAATTAGCTAGGCTTGATCTACTACCACAGGTGAGAATTCCCTAGCTTGATTTTCTTTCTTTAGGTAGATTTCGGTGGTGTGGGGTCGTAATTAGCGATCGCACCAATGTAAATTAGATGCAGCAGCAATACTCCTACCCAACCAATTGTTACTCCAGGTAGCCATTCCCAGGCAGTAGTTTTCAAAATGTGAAAAAACCACAACCCAGAAGTGACAGTTGCACAAATACCGACATGAACAGCGAAATTCATGCGATCATCTAGTTTACGGAAATCTGGATCTTTACGATCTGGTTTGCGAGGCCAACGGGGAGGCATAAATATAAATGTTTGTAACAGCAGTTAACGCACCTTATTTATTGTAAGGTGTTTGCGACTGACTTGCTCAGATACACAAATAATTTCACCCATCTGGGGATGAGATAATATTGATGGTGTTCCCCAGATGGTAATATAGGCTATGAACTCTGCACAGTTGACTCTGCATAGCAACTATCACCAAATTCGCTGCCTCTGGCACTAGGTACTAAAGTCCAACCTGCTTTAAAGAGTTTTTGATAAGTTGCCCAACCTTTAGAACCACGAGGGACGCGATAATCTGGAACTGAAAATTGCGGAAAAGCTGTGTAAGGCCGCCAAGGTTGTCCAGGTGCAGTTTGCAAGTACAAAATCTTTTCATCATCGCCGTTAGACTTAGATAACCAGCACATTTGTCGAACCATAGTGAACTCCTTGATTGTTTAGTTGAAATATCACAAGGACGCTAACTGCGGATATTTAGGATGGTGGGAAGTGGCTGTAAAGGTGTTTTTTATTCCCAATCTAAAATCCCAAATTGGTATGACAGGTTTTTGTGATGTCATCCGCAATTGTGATAAAGTTATTTTGTCCCTATGTTTAAGGCTGTAAAGATTATTTTTGTCAGATAAATTATTGAGGAAGGCAAACTCCTGTGGGCTGCTGTTTATGAAAATAGAAAGATGAACAAGAACAATGGTTTTTTGGTTCTTGATGTTTTTTTACTATGTGAATATTTTTATCATGTTATCCACGGTTGCAAGAATTTGATGTATCCATAGTTACGATTTTGCAAAAATTATTAAAAATTTATTGGCAAGGGAATTTATAAGTTAGGAGGTAAAATAAGTATTACAGCAGATTTCGCTCTAATGAGGTACAAACTTGAATTATGAAACTCTTGTAGTGCGGGCATCTTGCCCGCTGAATATGTACCTCATAACACCGGAAAGTGCTGTAAAAGATTTTAACTTCTTTCAAAATGATCAAGTAAGCTGTTATGATTTAAGATGGTTCTATGTTGGTTTTTCTATTCATATAGATAAGTAAAGATTATGATAACTCCAAAATATGTTTTTCAATCAGAAAATAAATGTAATTTATAGCGATTTATAAAATGAAAACTAAACTTACTGACGTTCAAAATCTCCTCTCAGATTTAATTTCTCGTTACTCTTCCCGTGTGGATTATTTGATGATTCGCTTGGAAGAAGCCGAGGGAACAGATATTGTCTTGCGGGGTGATAAAGTGGAAACTCTCAGCGAGGGAATTTCTATTGGTGGTCATGTTCGCACTTGTTATAAAGGTGGTTGGGGATTAAGTAGTTTTAATAAATTAACAACCATTGAAGACCGCATAGAAGAAGCCATTGCCGCAGCCCGGATAGTGGGTGATGAAGAGACTATACTTGCAGCCATTGATCCCGTACAGGCTGTATGTAGATTGCCTTTATTGGGTACTGACCCTCGCCAGGTTTCGCTAAAGCAGAAAAAACAATTATGCGATCGCTATACTGACCTCCTGAAAACAGTTGATCACCGAATTACTACTACCTCAGTTCATTACAGTGACAGCACCCAAAGAGTCATTATTGTCACCTCTGAAGGAACTTTCATTGATCAATCTTGGGTAGATATGGAAATGCGCTTTGCAGCCACAGCCAGGAATGGGGACACTGTGCAAACTGGTAGAGAAACCACTGGTTCTCGCAAAGCCTACGAAGACTTAACTAATTTAGACAAACAAGTTAAAGGTGCAGCAGAAAGGGCAGTTACGTCCTTATCTTTACCTTCTGTCAAGGGCAATACTTACACCGTAGTTATTGATCCCATTCTCAGCGGTTTGTTTGTGCATGAAGCCTTTGGACATCTTTCTGAAGCAGATATGGCTTATGAAAACCCTGATATTCTGGAAGTCATGACTCTAGGACGACGTTTTGGCCCCAAAGAATTGCAAATATTTGATGGTGCTGCACCCCAAGGACATCGCGGTAGTTATTTTTACGATGATGAAGGTACACCTGCGACAACTACCCAGTTAATTGAAGATGGTGTATTAGTTGGGAGACTGCATTCCCGTGAAACTGCTGGTAAATTGGATGAGAAACCCACAGGAAACGCCCGTTGTCTTAATTATCACTATTCCCCCATTGTGAGAATGACAAATACCTGGATTGAACGGGGTAAAACTCCCGTCGCAGATTTATTTACGGGGATTAAAGAAGGTGTTTTTGCCCAAAATTGGTTAGGGGGAATGACGAACGGGGAAATGTTCACTTTCAGTGCTGGGGAAGCCTGGATGATTAGAAATGGCAAAATTGCTGAACCTGTGAAAGATGTCACCCTTTCCGGTAATGTTTTCCAAACCCTCGCAGATATCGAAGCCATTGGTGATGATTTTTACTGGGATGAATCCGGGGGTTGTGGTAAAGGTGGACAAAATGGTTTACCTGTCGGTTGCGGTGGTCCCAGTTTACGAATTCGGGATGTGGTGGTGGGAGGGGAAAGTGGAGAATAGTTCTTCCTTATCAAGATTCAGTTTAACATATTTTTTGGTGCAAGTCAATAGCTTCAACCCATAAAACGCGAAAAATTATCATTCATTTGAGATACTCGACTTTTCCCAGCAGTCGGGTATTTAAAATGAATGGTAAGTGGGGATTTATTAATAATAGTGGTCAATTACTTATTCCCTGTAAATTTGATGATGCTTTAAGTTTTTCAGAAGGTTTAGCAGCAGTAACAATTAATGGCAAAGAACACTTAGGAATGTGAATTAAATAAGGTGCAAAAGTAGTGTTAGCGACAGCGTAACGCACCATTCCAGGTTACATCAGAATTGCAGGTTATTAAATTTGCGTTCCTTAATAGATAAAACAAGAAAGATAGTTTATTAACTAAGAGGATGTTTGAAAAGTTTCCGGCGATTAGAAATCGCTACTACACAAACAAAGTCCACCTGCGTGGACTAACGAAAAATCAAGGCTTTTGAACCCACGTTCGCGTAGCGTTCCGAAGGAATAGGTGGGTTTCGTCTGTGTAGTTCCGCGACTTCTAGTCGCCCTTGCAAGTAATAAATTAGACTTTTCAAACACCCTGTTAGGATGAGTTTGATTAGTTTGCACGCGATAGAGAATATACCCAACTTCATCAATTACATCTTCAGGAAATTCTAGAAGCTCTTCTTTGGCAGAATTTACCCAAATAACTGTTCTGATTGTATCATTAGTCATAATTTATAGGATGTTTGAAAAGTTTTTAATGTATAAATAAACCCCTCTCCAAACCTCTCCCCGACGCGGGGAGAGGCTTTGAAACCCCCATTCCCTTGTAGGGAAGGGGGGAAGGGGGGTTAGGTTTCTAGAGATTATCGGTTTCATCTAATACTTTTCAAACAACCTCTAATTAGTGTCTGACAAAATCCATTCCAGATATGCGGATGGAACACCAGTTTATCAAAGTCAAAGACCTCCTAGATTTGGTGAACCCGTAGCCGATCCTTTAGCACAAGCAGCCCATTCCAGATTAAGATGGGATCAATACCATCAAAGAGTTTATCAAGCTAGAGAATTTGATACCAATGGTCAACCAGTGCGAGATATTGACTTTACTAGTCCGACATATCCTAATGGTACACTCCGCCCTGATCATTTACCACCGCCTCATCAACATCTTTGGCTTGCTAATATAACAGGTGGTACTCCCACTCGCAGTAAACAACCACAAATTCTATGAATAACCTCCAAAAATCGGCTTTTACCTTAGTTATTCAACCAGAGGAAAAAATAGAAAATCGCGTTTATATCATTGTCAATTACTTAGCTAAAACCTATCTTGAATCACAATGGCTGATTACTGAAATAGATGCTACCGGATTATTAGGAAATCGTTTAACGTCTATTTTAAATAATCAAGAGAATACGACTATTTCTTCTTCAGATTTTTTACAACTTTTGCAAGAAGAAGGACAAATTCTAGATTTAGAAGCTACCTTAGTGAAAAGTTCTCAAGAAATTATTACTGTTTTTATCAGGGATGGTTATTCTGTAGATATTTTAGGAGTAACAGAATTATTACCTGTTAATGTTTTGAATAATTGTATTCGAGTTGATGCTAATTTATTTGACACTCAAGAAACAGAAATATCTCAACCTAAAATTAATGTTGTTTATCAAAAAATTGCTTAACGTCTAGATATGCACATTATCAGCAAAAAGAGATTAAAAGAATTTTCGCAGCAGCATCCAAAATCTGAATCAAATCTAGAAACATGGTATAAAATTGTTAATAAAGCCAAATGGGAAAACTTTGTTCAATTACGTCAAGTATTCCCATCTGCGGATTTAGTTGGTAACTTCACCGTTTTCAACGTTAGTGGGAACAATTACCGACTGATCGCTTTAGTAGACTATCAATATCAAGAAGTGTATATTCGCCATATCCTTACCCATGCAGAATATGACAAACAAAATTGGAAACAAGACCCTTGGTACACCTAAAACTTATGTAGAATTGATCACTGCTTTTCCTCCCAGAAAAATTACCTCAGAGGAAGAATTAGCCATAACTCAAAATATTATTGATTCTTTATTAGATCAAGAAAGGCTAACTCCTGACGAACGAGATTATCTGCATTTATTAGGATTAGTAGTATCTGAATATGAAGAAGAAAATTATCCTGTAGCAGATATTTATGGAGTAGAACTATTAAAAGTATTAATGACAGAATTGAATTTACAACCCAAAGATTTAATGCCAATTTTTGCCGATGAAACTATAATATCTGATATTTTGTCAGGAGAACAACCTCTAACTATTGAACAAATCGAGAAACTTAGTAATTTCTTTCATGTTTCTCCATCTGTGTTCTTAAAAAATGTTTAGTTGATGTAATGAATACTAATAATAATAAAAGAATTTGATACCAAGTATAGTAAATATAAAAATCCCCGACTCCACTCAGAAGCCGGGAATCTATTACACCAAAGCCGCTACCTTCCCCAACAACCCCTCAAACAAACGCAAACCATCGCTATTCCCTAACGCGGAATCTGCTGCTCGTTCTGGATGTGGCATCATCCCCAAAACATTGCCTTGCAGATTACAAATCCCCGCAATGTTGTTGAGTGAACCGTTGGGATTTGTTTGATAACGAAATAAAACTTGTCCGTTGGCTTCGATTTCTGCTAAAGTGGTTTCGTCACTGTAAAATCGCCCCTCTCCGTGGGCAATGGGTAAAGTGATGATTTCCCCTTCAAGATAACCTTGAGTCCAAGGTAAATTATTACGCTCAACTTTCAAGGGAGAGCGATCGCAAATAAAGTGCAAATCTTGATTTCTAGCCAATGCCCCAGGTAATAAACCAGCCTCAGTTAATACCTGAAACCCATTGCAAATACCCAAGACAAATTTACCTTGTTGTGCATGGTCAATTACTTGCTGCATCACAGGAGAGAAGCGAGCGATCGCCCCACAACGCAAATAATCCCCATAACTAAAGCCACCGGGGACAATCACTACATCTATATCACTAATATCTGTCTCTTGATGCCAAACCATGCGCGTTGGTTGTCCTAGTAAATCTCTAGTAACATAGGCAACGTCACGATCACAATTAGAACCTGGAAAAACTAAAATACCGAATTTCATTGTTTGTCAGTTGTCAGTTGTTAGTAGGGGCGAAGCATTTGGAAGATAAATTATTGGTCATTGCCAAAAATAGTTCTCCAAATGCTTCGCCCGTACAGTTGTCAGTTGTCAGTAGGGGCGAAGCATTTGGAAGATAAATTATCGGTCATTGCCAAAAATAGTTCTCCAAATGCTTCGCCCGTACAGTTGTCAGTTGTCAGGGAATAGGCAAAAGGCAAGAATTTTCCCTCTTACCCATTACCAATCACCAATCACCAATTACCCATTACCCATTTCAAAATACGCCAGTTTGTGATTCTACCTCAATCAAGTCAAAGCGATAATTTTCGATGACAGGATTTGATAACATTTGATCACAAATTTGATTTAAGTCTCGACGCGCTTTCATCTCATCAGGTGCGACAATAGTTAACTCAATGTACTTACCAATTCTCACCTGTTCCACGTTGTCGTATCCCATTTGTTTGAGGCCAGATTGTACAGCCACACCAGCAGGATCTAAAACTGAAGTCCTAAGTGTCACGAAAATTTTAGCTATATATTTTATTTGCACAGGCTTTTTGCTGAATGCTGCGATCGCTATCCTATAACTTTTATGGTCTAACTGAGTGAAAATATAATCAGGAGTAGAAGTAATTCATGAATTCCCCCTACATAGATACAAATTTAACAAACATTTATGAGAGCCATACATACTCGTAGTCAAGAACGGATTTTAAACCTGTTACAAAATCTTAAACAAGGCATTTCTGCCCAGGATATTTACGTAGAACTACGTAATCTCAAACAAAGCATGGGTTTAGCAACAGTTTACCGTTCCTTGGATGCTCTCAAATTAGAAGGCTTAGTGCAAGTGCGAACTTTGGCAAATGGGGAAGCCTTATATAGCTTAATACAACAGGATAAACACCATCTCACCTGCCTACAATGCGGTATTTCCATTCCCATTCATCAATGTCCTGTCCATGAACTCGAAAACCAATTACAAACCAGCCATCAATTTAAAGTGTTTTATCACACTCTAGAGTTTTTTGGACTGTGTACAAAATGTCGAGTCAAGGAGTCACCGAGTCAGGAGTCAGGAGTCAGAATGAAGGAAGGAAGGAAGAAGGAATGAAGAAAGAAACAAAAGCTGATGGTAAAGAAAGTTCCGTTAAACACAGAACCGACCCTGCTAACAGCCAAATTAAGGTAAAACTTGGCATAACGCTTTTCCCTTACAATAGATTTACTCGTACTAATTTTATGAGAGACTGCAAAGAATCATGAAATCTATTGATCCATCCTTATCTGCGTTTATCTGCGTTTATCTGCGTTCATCTGCGTTCAAATATTCTTAAAATCTGATTCCATGCAGTTCCATCTTAACTTGAGATTAGATACATCAATACAGTGAATATTTACATAAAAAACTAATCATCAATTTAATTATGCTTTCTACTCAACGGATTATTAATTGCCCAAATTCAGAATGTGATCAACCAATTAACTCTGTGGGGGATACTATTTGCGATCGCTGTCACACTCCCCTAATTTACCGCTATCTCCGGGCAACTGGCAACCAAGTAGCAGAAATTCCCCCAGGAACAAAAGTAGCAGACAGATATGAAGTCATCAACCCACAAATTTGGCTAGATACCAAACCTGCAACCCTACCACATATACCTGCCCCACTGCCAAATATCGTTATTCCCTATCTCAGCTTATATTCACAACGTTTACATATTCCCCAAGCTTATGGGTTTACTTCCTTAGCAGAAATATATGGTGATATTTTACTGCTAGAAAATGCCCCCATAGATGAAACAGGCTGCATTTACCCGAAAATTACCGACTCCTGGGAACAAGCATCTCCCGTCAGACAAGTTTACTGGTTATGGCAAATTCTCCAACTATGGACACATTTATCAAAATTAGGAGTTGCCCAAAGTTTACTATTAGCAGATAATTTATGTGTGCAAGGTTGGTGTATTCGGTTATTAGAACTGCATCAAAGTACAGAACCACCAACTTTACAAGATTTAGGTAATTCTTGGCGGAACTGGGTGACAATAGCCAAAACCACAATTGCCGAAAAACTAAACATCATAGTTGAGTTAATGTGTCAACCAGAAATTGATTTACAGATCATCAATACTCAACTCAATGAATTATTGCTAACAACAGCCGCCGACTTACCTTTATATTTAACCATAGCCGGGGCAACAGATCCTGGAACTGTTATTAAACATAATGAAGATGCTTGTTATCCCAGTCATCCGAGAGATATAGATGATCAATTACAACCACGACTAGCAATTATTTGTGATGGTATTGGTGGCCATGAAGGTGGTGAAGTTGCGAGTCAATTAGCTTTGCAGTCTCTCAAATTGCAAATGCGGGCTTTATTAACAGAGATAGGACAACAAACAGAACTATTAACTCCGGATTTATTATATCAACAAATAGAGTCTTGTTTGCGAGTCGTTAATAATGTGATATGGTCGCGCAATGACGAGGAAAAACGCCAGGGCAAAGAACGCATGGCCACAACCTTAATCATGTCATTGCAAATCCCCCAAAGAGGAGAACAATTAGAAAATTCCCACGAACTTTATTTAGCCCATATTGGTGATAGTCGGGTTTATTGGATAACCCAGAATTATTGTCAACTTCTGACTGTAGATGATGATATGGTAAAACGAAAAGTTGGTTTAGGGAAAACTTTATATCGTCAAGCATTGCAAATCCCAGAAGCCAAAGCCCTGACCCAAGCACTAGGCACAAAAGAAGCCGAATTTCTCAACTTTTCGATTCAACGATTTATCATAGAAGAAGATGGGATTTTATTGCTGTGTTCCGATGGTTTAAGCGATCGCAATTTAGTCGAACAATCCTGGCAAGACTACGCAATTCCCGTGCTTACAGGCGATTTAGACATAGCAGATGCTACCCAGGAATTAATTAAACTCGCCAATGAAAAGAATGGCCAAGATAATATATCTGTAGTATTGACCCTTTGTCGTGTGGCCAAACCATCCTCAATGGCAATTATCCCCGCACCTCCGGCAGAAATTATTCCTCCCCAACCCTTAGCTGTTCCCGATTCAGAAGCATTAATTATCACAGCATCCATAGAAACAGATTTAGCCGCAAGTTCCCAAGCCCTGCTTGATTTAAGTCTGACAGAAGCACAGACAGCACCGATAAAACCATCTAGAAGCAAAGGTTTGGGACTATTTGCGAGATTATTAGTTTTGTTGCTGGGAAGTACCACTGTCGGTTTATTTGCTTGGTGGCAATTATCTCCCCAATCATTCTCACAAGTCTGTCGGCAACTTCCCCAAAAGGTGCGAGAATTCTGTCCAGGCAGGGAGTAGGTAGGGAGTAGGTAGGGGAGGTAGGGGAAGTAGGGGAAGTAGGGGAGGTAGGGGAAGTAGGGGAGGTAGGGGAGGTAGGGGAGGTAGGGAAAAGAGTATTACCATTACCAATTACCAATTACCCATTACCAATTACCAATTACCAATCATCTTAATAAGAAATATACAAGTTTGTTCCACGGCTGAATAGCGCGATGTGTTGTAAAATTGAGTTTGCCATTAAATCATGCTGGATTTTATATTCAAAAAAGCTGTGGAGATGGTTTGGGAACAAAAAAAGTTAGATACATAAGATATTATGAAAGTAGGCGATCGCGTGCAAGTGAAAGAATCAGTAGTAGTTTATCATCATCCTGAACATCGCGGTCAGGCTTTTGACATCAAAGGTACAGAAGGAGAAATAGTGGCTATTGTCACCCAATGGCAGGGTAGACCCGTGAGTGCTAACTTTCCTTTTTTAGTGCAGTTTGGCAAAAAATTTAAAGCCCACTTACGCGATTTTGAAATAGAAAGTATCTAGAATAGGAGTCAGAAGTCAGAAGAGGGAATAAAAAAGAATTCAGTATCCCCAATAATTGATTCTCACTTCTGAACTCTTTTTCAGTAATATTCCCAGCAATGCAAATTAATATTGCTACCTGCAACTACAACCGCAGCCGCAAAATTTTCTGCTGGTGTTAATTCTCTTAAATTCCAATCTCCTGATACAAGTAATTGACTTGGTTGATTTGGTGTTAAAGATATTTCAATTTCTTCTAACTGTACTAAACCATCTCCTGTGGCTTTTAAATAAGCTTCTTTGCAAGTCCAATAACGGAAAAATATTTGTTGCTGTTCTTGGGGAGAAATAAGTCGCAGATGTTCATATTCTTTAAAAGAAAAAAACCGTTTTGCCAGACTTTCCAAATCAGACATAGTGCGAATATATTCTAAATCCACACCAATTTGATTTTGATAACTTACTCCACACAAAGCCAAATCTTGGGAATGAGATAAGTTAAATAATAATCCTTGATCAGCAAATTTAGCCGCTAATAAAGGCTTACCACGGGGCTGATATTCAAATTCTACTTGTTTGGGATCAATACCCAAATATTGCCCTAAAATGGCGCGGAGAGTGCCACGTCCAGCAATAAATCTTTGCCGATGTTCAGGAAAATAAAACCTTTGGGCGCGAGCAATTTCATCACTAGATAAAGTTTCTCGAAAAAATTGTAATTGTGATTCTGATGAATTTAAATTAATGCGCCAAATATGCACATCATTTAATAACAAATCTAATTTTTTAGGTGCAGGTAGCCAATTAAAATTAAACACAATCGCTAATAATTAAACTTTACTTTTTTGCATAGAACCATTTTCAATTTTTTGGCTACGGCTTGTTTCTATCCACTCTAAAACACGATTCCAAGCCCACCATTGATCAGGATCTTCATATTGATTTTGACATTTTTTGCTACTCACATAACCAACATGGCCACCGTAGCGAGTCAGTAATAAATCTATGTCAGGGTTTTTCGTAGCAGCGGCTTCTAAATCAGGAATAATGGCAGGATCAAATAAAGGGTCATCAGCAGCATATAAAATTAAAGTTGGTTTGGACAATTTAGGTAATAATTCTAACCCACTGCTGGCTTGATAATAATCAGCGACGGTGGCAAAACCCAAACGTTCAATCACCAATTCTTCATCAAATCCCCAAATACTATTAGCCCGTGCAATAGCTTCTGGTTGCATAGATTCAGGATAAACAGCATGAATTTTCCAGGCCAGTTTTTTCAATTCCTTAGCAATGCGAGATTCAATATATTTACCAAAGGGGTGTGTAACCAAATAAGTCAGGGACCGGAATGAATCCAAACTCGGACAAATCACCGCCCCACCTGCAATATCAATGTCTTTAGGTGCTAAATCCGCTGCGGCTTTCACTCCCCACAACGCCAATTGTCCTCCCAAAGAATAGCCCGTAAACCAAAATGGTGAAGGACAACCCATTTTTGCCGCAGTTTCCGCAATTCTGACAAAATCTTCCCCTTCATACAAACCATCAGAAGTCAATGTTGGCGATAATTCTGCGGTTTTACCATGCGCCCGCCAATCAAATAACACCACAGCATAGCCTTGGGCGTAAGCCTTGCGTCCCAAAATTCTTAAAAACCATTGTTGGTCTAATTCTCCAGTAATACCATAAGTGCCAAGAATCGTACTATGGGCATTTGGGGGAATAGCAACTTTTCCAAAAATTGGCACACCTTGACCACCTGTGAATATGACTTCCTGGTATTTTGGTTCTGGGTGAGTAGTTTTACTCTCCCAATCACGATTAGCCCATAAAGCTGTATAAGTCGTCATGGTCACGCCATTTTGCAAAAAATAGGGCGGCAAATACTCGTATTTATACATATAAATATTACAATCATTTACTTTTAATATTTATATTAGGTTTAACATATTTTTTATAATTGAGGTGGTAATCTTTTTATATATCAAGGAAAACAACTGTCTAGAGTTTGCTCCATGATCTCACAATCCCTCAACTTTTTCCCAGAATCAGCAAAGCGAAATTTTGGTAGTCGAGGAAACGTCAATTATCCTTAAATAAAGTAGTTATAATTTTTAAGAATGCCGAGGATTCTTGTCATAGACGATGACCCAGCGATTTCAGAACTTGTTGCCGTCAACTTGGAAATGGCGGGCTACGATGTTAGTCAAGCCGAAGATGGTATCAAAGGTCAGGCGCTGGCTCTCCAGCTACAACCAGACTTAATTATGCTCGATCTGATGTTACCTAGAGTAGATGGGTTTACAGTTTGTCAACGCTTACGTCGGGATGAACGCACTTCCGAAATTCCTGTATTGATGTTAACTGCTTTAAGCCAAACTCAAAACAAGGTAGAAGGCTTTAATGCTGGTGCGGATGACTATCTCACCAAACCCTTTGAGCTAGAAGAGTTATTAGCGCGGGTACGGGCTTTATTAAGACGCACGGACAGGATTCCCCAAGCTGCAAAACATAGCGAAATTCTCAACTATGGACCGATTACTCTCGTTCCCGAAAGATTTGAGGCTATCTGGTTCAAAACAACAGTGAAATTGACTCATTTAGAATTTGAGTTACTCCACTGCTTGCTACAACGTCATGGACAAACCGTTTCCCCCAGCGAAATCCTCAGAGAAGTTTGGGGTTATGATCCTGATGATGATATTGAGACTATTCGCGTGCATATTCGTCATTTGAGAACCAAACTCGAACCAGATCCTCGTCATCCACGCTACATTAAGACTGTCTACGGTGCGGGATATTGTCTGGAATTACCTAGTGTATCTTCTGGAATTGACGAAGCGATCGCTACAATAGTTGAGTGAAAGGGAACAGGGAACAGGGAACAGGGAACAGGCAAGAATTATTACCACTGACAACTGTACGGGCGAAGCATTTGGAGAACTATTTTTGGCAATGACCGATAATTTATCTTCCAAATGCTGACAACTGTACGGGCGAAGCATTTGGAGAACTATTTTTGGCAATGACCGATAATTTATCTTCCAAATGCTGACAACTGTACGGGCGAAGCATTTGGAGAACTATTTTTGGCAATGACCGATAATTTATCTTCCAAATGCTGACAACTGTACGGGCGAAGCATTTGGAGAACTATTTTTGGCAATGACCGATAATTTATCTTCCAAATGCTTCGCCCCTACTAACAACTGACAACTGACAAAAAGTCCATTTTTTGTAGGTTGGGTTAAGCGACAGCGCAACCCGACGCATTTGTTGGGTAACATACGTCAACCCAACCTACAAATCAAGAGTTTTTTCGATTTGGACAAGGTATTGTTACATAGATTGAATTTTTAACGCCAACTTAACTTATTGTTGATGTTTTTTTGCTTTTTAATCGCTTTAACCCTACACCAAGACCAATTCCTGTTATAGAACCAAGAATAGTACCACTCCCTGAAATATCCCAAGGCACAGGCACAGCCACAGCTGTAGCGAACCATCGGTTGGGATTATTCCAGTTACCTATGTTGTAGGAGTGTTGAACTTCATCTATATATGGAAGTTGGGTTGAATTGTTCGGCTGTATTGACGCTAAACTTAGAATAGTGTTCGTCTTTCCAGGTACGTGTTCAGTCTGGGTTGCATAAGCGAAGTACGCTCCTGCCCAATCATTCCCATTTATGTCAGTCGGATTCACGTAACAACCGCCTAATTGACAACCAACAACACTAGCCAATCCATTAGCAAGAGATTTATTTCCCCACAACGCATTAAGTGGACTGTTCAAAGCGTTTGTGCCGGAAAAAGCATCATTGCCATTGAAACTGTGCGTAGTTACATCGTACTTTGAACCATTATAGGTAAAAACAACAGCACCAGCAGGGGAAGCAGAAGCAATCATCCCAGCCAAGGTAGCACCAGCGATAGCTATACAAACTTTTTGGTTGATGAACATGGTGTTCAAAAATAAAATAGTTAACACAAACAAAGTTTAATACTATGTGACCATAAATATTGAATCTCATAACAAAATTTCGTACTTAAAGACATAGTAACCCCAAAATAACAAAATTAGCTCGCAAAGACAATCTTCCTGAACCAGTCTACATAGCTCGTATGTTGACACAAAAAATTCTCTAAATATCGCAGTTGACCTCACTTGGTCGTACTCACAATGCTTATACAGCCTTTGAACCATCCTAATTTGGCTACAGTATTGACAAATTTAATTATTTCTAATTGCAGATTTTTAGAACAAAACTGTTCCCAGTTAAGAGTTAAGAGTTCCCTACCCTGACAGACAACTTTTTCAAAAACTCCTAATTATCAAAAACCATGGTACAATAAATAGTTCTCTAAAACAGTGCTGGGTGAAGAACGTAGAGACAAAACTCAGCACACCTACACACTCAGCACTAAAGAACTCTAGTTTATGCCATTGCCAATTGTTGCAATTATCGGCCGCCCCAATGTGGGCAAATCTACCTTTGTAAATCGTCTTGCCGGAGATCAAACGGCAATAGTCCATGATGAACCAGGGGTAACACGCGATCGCACCTATCGTCCAGCTTTTTGGAATGATCGGGAATTTGTGGTAGTGGACACAGGTGGCTTGGTTTTTAACGATGACACCGAATTTCTCCCCATGATTCGCCAACAGGCGTTAACAGCACTTTCAGAAGCTTGTGCTGCTATTTTTGTTGTGGATGGACAAGCTGGTTTGATGCCCGCAGATGAAGAAATTTCTGAATGGTTACGTCAACAACCAGTACCCGTATTACTGGCTGTGAATAAATGTGAATCTCCAGATCAAGGGGTGATTCAAGCTGCTGAATTTTGGGAATTGGGACTAGGTGAACCTTTCCCCATTTCCGCGATTCATGGTAGTGGGACAGGGGAAATCCTGGATGAGTTAATGAATCACATTCCTCTGATAGTAGAAGAAGAGGAAAATAAGGAAATTAAAGTTGCCATTATTGGTAGACCAAATGTAGGCAAATCCAGCCTACTCAATGCGTTTGTTGGTGAATATAGAGCTATTGTCAGTCCTATTTCTGGAACAACTAGAGATACAATTGATACAGTAGTTGAACGAGGTGATCAAACCTATAGGTTAATTGATACTGCTGGTATTCGCAAAAAGAAACATATAGAATACGGGACAGAATTTTTCAGTATTAACCGCGCTTTCAAAGCTATTCGCCGTTCTGATGTGGTTTTATTAGTGATTGATGCGGTAGATGGCGTAACTGAACAGGATCAAAAATTAGCAGGTCGCGTCTTAGAAGAAGGTCGCGCTTGTGTTATTGTTGTCAACAAGTGGGATGCTGTTGAGAAAGACTCGTATACCATTTATGATCATGCAAAAGAATTAGAATCACGCTTACACTTTACAGAATGGGCAGATACCATTTATGTTAGTGCTGTTACGGGACAACGGGTAGAAAAGATTTTAGAATTGGTAAATACAGCGGCTGAGGCACACAAACGCCGTGTGAGTACATCAGTAATTAATGAAGTGCTAGAAGATGCTATCAGTTGGCATTCACCACCGACTTCACGGGGCGGTCGTCAGGGTAAGATCTACTATGGTACTCAGGTGAGTAGTCAGCCTCCTTCTATCGCGCTGTTCGTTAATGACAATACCCGCTTTAATGATAATTATCGCCGTTACATTGAACGCCAATTCCGCAAACAGTTAGGCTTTCAAGGTACACCCATTCGGCTATTTTGGCGCAGTAAGAAAGTTCGAGACGTGGAAATTGGCGGTCCAAACCGCGCTACTCGTGTAAAATAGGAAACGTAAGGAGTCAGGAGTCAGTTAGGAAGTAGGAAGCCAAAAAGGAAGCCAAAAAGGAAGCCAAAAAGGAAGCCAAAAAGGAAGCCAAAAAGGAAGCCAAAAAGGAAGCCAAAAAGGAAGCCAGGGAATAAATTCCCTGTCTAAAAGCTAAAGTCGGTTAAAACCGACTGTTTTATGTTTATTTATTCTAGAAATAGGATAATTTTTGATTTTGAGTTAATCAGAGTGCGTTTTAACGTACTTTAGCTATTAGACCGGAGTTTTATTTCTGGGTGGCTTACTGACAACTGACAACTGACCAATGACAACTGACAAAATATGGATTTATTGCGATCGCTTCCTCTCGGACTTTACTTAGAAGAACCGCAAACTTGGTTACATAAACTCGACCCGCGAGTTAAGTTAATTTGGTTATTGAGCTTTCTGAGTAGCTATATTGTCGCTAATAACTATTGGCGGGTATTATTGGTATTACTGCTAATTACTTTTACTGTATTTGCCAAAATTCCTCTGCGAGTATGGCGACAACAAATGGGCTGGTTGTTGATATTATCATTTATGGTATTAGTCATTGCCTCCATTAGTCCTGATGGATTAGGTGTAAGTTATCAGTCTCGCTTACCTGCAAATGAACAAATCCTCACCCAACCAATAAGTGAGAAAAAGACCCAAGTTACCCCAGTAATAGCAGATAGTCATAAAAAATATAGCTATGTGCTATTTAATAAAGGATTTGTGAAAGTAAATCGCCGTTCTTTGGATTTGGCAATTAGCTTGAGTACAATAGTTTTTACATTAATCTACAGCACTAATTTATATTTACTCACAACTGCACCAGAAGAAATTACTTCGGGAATGGAAAGTTTAATGCAGCCGTTGAGAAGGTTCAATATTCCCGTTACAGAAATTACCCTGACGTTAACTTTATCTTTGCGGTTTATTCCCCTAGTTTTAGAAGAAATCCAAAACCTAGTGCGTTCGGTAATGACTAGGGCAATTAATTGGAAAAAGCTAGGATTAAAAGGAGGGGCAAAAGTTTGGTTAATTGTGACTGAGAGATTATTAGAAAATCTGCTTTTAAGGGCGGAACAAATGGCAAATGCGATGATGGTAAGGGGTTTTACTAGTCCCAATGAACATCGAGTTAAATGGCAAGAGTTAAAGTTAATAACAGGGGATTGGTTAGCGATCGCCACTTTAATGATATTTTGGGTAATTAGAATAGCCTTTGGTGCTGATGTTTCTTAACTGATATTATTGATCACCCAGAAATACTGGGTGAGGTAATTGATTATTTTTTAGTGCTGAAAATGGTAGTAAACATCATTAACATCCCACCTACCAAAATAATCATTGCTAATCCTCCAGTCACTAAATCCAAAGTATTATTGTCTATGGTCATATTATTCATGCTCCTCTAAATTATAAATCCACCTGCGTGGGTTTAAAGACACTGTAAACACACAATAAAGTATATTTTCCAGGAATACTACTATGTATCAAACAGACCCACCCCGTTCACCCCAAGAAGTGTTACCAACGATGTATGATCTCAAAAGTGAAGATCCAGAGGAGAAAGGTTTGCCTGATCAATTTCATTTATTACAACCTCGTTTATTAGACGAAACTTTTAATTCTCCTACCTATCCTAGCAACAAAATATTTACCGCTAGTGATCTGAACCTCTATTATGATCCTCATCATCCCACATGGTACAAAAGACCAGATTGGTTTGTATCTGTGGATGTTTCTCCTCTTTATAAAAATGGTGATTTACGTTTAAGTTATGTAATTTGGCAAGAGGGAATTACTCCTTTTATTATAGTTGAATTACTATCACCAGGAACTGAAAAGGAAGATTTAGGACAGACTTTGCGGAATGTGGAAAAACCGCCTACAAAATGGGAAGTTTATGAACAGATTTTAAGGATTCCCTATTATGCTATTTTTGACCGTTACAAGTATGAGTTTAGAATGTTTAAATTAGATGGTGGTCGTTATGCGGAAATAGATTTATCATCATCAAATTCTCGTTTTTGGATACCAGAAATAGAATTAGGTTTGGGAGTTTGGGAGGGAACTTATAATAATATTCAGCAGCCTTGGTTACGCTGGTATGATATTTCTGGTAATTGGGTTTTGACTCCAATAGAACAAAAGGAAAGGTTGATAGAACAGTTAAGAAAGTTGGGTGTTGAACCTGATATTTAATTTGTCTGAATCAGGATTTACAGGATTTAAGGATTTTCAGGATTTAATAAAGTTATTAATCTCAATGATTTTATGATCTAAAAGATGTCATTAACTCTTCAGTTGGGAATTAGGCATATAACCGTAGAAAAACTTCAAGCAGGATCGGAATTTGTAACCATCTTCGGTAAAATTTTGTATAATGCAAATAATACAACTTTTCGAGCTATATGTAAGATGATCATAAGTTTCTATATGCAGAATGGTGGTAATAGAGAAAATATCTCACATCTTCTACCTTACATTTTAGGTGATAGTCAAGAAAATTGTGTTTTTTACTATTATCCTGATAGAACATTTACAACTACCAATGATAGTTTTAAAATATTACATCAACTCTTTATTAAAGGAAGTTCCACAGAAAAAATAATTTATGGATATGTTGAGTTATTTAGTACATTTAAATTTTTAGTTTTACTATCCAATGACTATATCGGTAATGATTTTTGTAAAGAATATTCTTTTGATGTTATGGAGCGAGATAAAATAGAATCAAATATAAATATTGATTTATGCAAAAATAGCATTTCAGAAATTAAAGAATCTCAGCAAAAAAATATTAATAAATTCAAAAATGCCTTAGATGAATTGAGGTTTTTCATAGACCAGAAGCAAAGTGAAGAACATATTAGTAATATAGTTCAAACAAGTATTGAGAATGTATTTAAAGGCATTGAAGAAGGTTCAACTATTAATGAGGATGATTACATACGATTGATTGATAATTTTTTAGAAAAATTTGCTCATTTTTTAAATTTTAAAAATAGGAATTTCTAAAATACTAAAGAAGAAACTTTGGAATAGAAATTTACTTAACAAAATTATGAAAATTTCAATCTTGTTTACCTAGCGTTACCTATAAATCCTCAAACCCTAAAAACACAACTCAAACAAACATCCTGTAAATCCTTAAATCCTGGATATCCTGATTCTGACAATTTGACAATTTAACTTTATAACCCTATGAGTTTTGACAACGTTTGTAAACTACTAGCAGAAAAATATCCCTTTGATTTTGCTAAATGGTTACTTCCCCAAGAACCAAAAACCATCAAAGTCTTAAAAACCGAATTGAGTATAGAACCAATTCGCGCTGATTTTGTCACCTTCCTACAAACAGAAAATCGCATTTTACATATTGAATTTCAAACCAACCCACAATCTAAACCTCCCATTCCTTTTAGGGAGTTAGACTATTCAGTGAGATTAATCCGTACATATCAAGTTCCTGTAACCCAAGTAGTGATTTTCTTACAAGAAACAGATGATCCAATTGTTTTTACTGAAGAATATGTTAACGAAACAACCAGACACCGTTATCGTGTGATCAGAATGTGGGAAGAAGAACCAGAATTATTTTTGCATAATCTGGCATTATTACCATTAGCACCATTAACCCGGACAAATTCACCCCAAGGTTTATTATCCCAAATTGCTAATAATGTTGCTAAAATTGCAGATAGGGAGACTAAACAGGATATTGCAGCTTACACAGAGATTTTAGCCGGGTTACGGTTTGAAAAAGATTTTATTCGTCAATTGTTAAGTGAGGATATTATGCAAGAATCAGTAATTTATCAGGATATTTTGCAGAAGGGAGAAGGAAAAGGAGAACAAAAAGAGGCAGTTAAATTTTGTCTAATGTTACTTAATCAACGCTTTGGACAACTTGATTCTGAAATACTTGAAAGAGTAAAAGTCTTATCGGTTGAACATCTAGAAAATTTAGGTGCAGCGTTGTTTAATATTTCCGAAATTGCTGATTTAGTAACTTGGTTAAATCAAGAAGATCATCATTAATAGTGATTTTTGGGTTGGGTTTTCTCAATCCAAACAAAAACTAAAAACTAGATCCCCGACTGCTTTAAGAAGTCGGGGATATTATCGGTTTAAAAATCAACCCCCCGTTTCAATTCCACACCTTGATTTGCGTAGTGTTTATGACAATAAACCTCAGAGTGAATACTAGCCAAATCAAAATAAGCCGGTTGATTTTGACAGCGCCCAGTAATAATCACTTCCGTATCACGGGGTTTACGTAACAAAGCTTGAACAATGGGATCAACAGGTAACAATTCTAAATCCACAGTGGGATTGAGTTCATCGAGGATAATAGTTTTATACACACCAGAAGCGATCGCAATTTTGGCAATTTCCCAACCCCTCTCCGCTTCTATATAGTCTAAATCTTGACGAGAATTCCGCCAAACAATGGCATCACGTCCACACCGTTGATGATCTACCACTTCAGGATAAGATTGCTGTAAAGCCGCTATAGCTGCATCCTCAGTATAGCCACTCCCACCTTTGAGCCACTGCATAATTAATACACGGGTAGAACCAGGATGATTGATACCTCTCCCAATAGCTTGCAAAGCCTTACCCAAAGCACTGGTAGATTTACCCTTACCTGCACCTGTATAAATTTCAATCCCTTCAATAAAGAGTTCTGCGGCTGTGGGGTGGTGGTGGGGTTTCATTTCCGAATGCAAATCCGCAATATCTAACAATGCTTGTGGTGCAGCGCGTCCAGTCGTAATGATTTCCAATTCTTGGGGTTTAGATTTTAACGTGTTTACCACTTCCTCCACCGATAACAAACCCAAATCCAAAACCGGGTTAATTTCATCCAAAACAACTACTGAATACAACCCGGAAGCGATCGCACCTTTGGCTACATCCCAGCCCCGTGCAGCCTCAGTTCGATCAAAAGGTGTAATTTGATCATGGCCAAAAAACTCCGCTCTTCCTGTGCGAACCTGATCAATAAGATGGGGAAACCCTCGCTGTAAAGCAGTTATCGCTCCATCTTCATCATAATCCCGTTCTGGACCCTTCAAAAACCGCAGCAATAAAACCCGGCTAGAATCACTGGGTGTATTAATGCCCAAACCAATCGAGCGCAAAACCACTCCTAAAGCTGCTTGGGACTTACCTTTCCCAATACCATCATAGACGTGAATTTGACCCGTAAGCCGCTCAGAACGCACTTGCGCTGTGCGAATACCGATACCGTTCCTTGTCATATTTTGAAAAGCTATAAAGTGGCAATTCCTTATCTTAACGAAACTAGAGTCTAGAATGTGCGGTTTTTTATCTGCGTATTACAGTTTGATAAATGTATAATATAATTATCTAAATATCTTGGCGCACTCAGATCATAAATGTCAGAAGAATGAGATAATTGCCGATTATCCGTATTCTTTCAGTTATACTCTGTACAACTAATCCCCAGATCCCCGACTTCTTCAAGAAGTCGGGGATCTAACTAACTCCTAAAATCTCCTTGTTGTTACCATTATGTCTGATGAATTATCACTACCTATAATTTTGCCCATTGGGGCGATATTTTTTGAGATATTATTCTTACTAATTGCCATTCCCCTAGAAGCTTATATTCTGAATAGATGGCTGAAGTTTGATAAAAGAACCAGCATTTTTTATGCTATAGCCTTAAATGTTTTCTCGAGTGTAATTGGCTGGATTGTGTTTTTCACAGTCGAACCAATATTATCTATCGCTATCAAAAAAGAATTGATTAATTATGTATTTTTTAATAAACTTCAAGATCCTAGCATTGGCACAATGATAGTTTTATTGTCATTTACTATTTTCATAGCGACTTTTCTAGTGAAATTTTTACTAATGAAGATCCTCATAATTTTTATGGGAGAAGGAGGAAAAAAAACAGAAACAGAAATCATTTCTTCACAGCAAAGAGCCAGTTATATGAATATGGCTAAGTTGCAAAATACTAATTTAATAACTGCAACCTTAATAGCCAATTCACTCAGTTACACTGCCATAACCTTCATTATCCTAATTCGCTCGCTCTCGATAAAATGATCAATATTCATCATTGCATTAATTAGAGGTAATCTCATGAACTTTTTATTGAAGGAAATACGTGGCATATTTAAATATATTCAGGATTTATTTGCAGGAGTGCAAAAATTTCTGACACCTGCTAAAGCATACTCGTGGCAAACATTAATTTATTTGAGTATTTTTTCTTGGGGAATATCATATTTTGCCCTAGGGTATATCAAAGATATTATTGCCTTTTGTGGTTGGCTATTTTTATTAGCAGGAACAGCTTGGTATACTACCGATGATCCTTTAAGAGTTCCGGGAACTTTTATGCCAGTGGGGGCAGTAACAACGGGATTTTTAGTGAGTATCTTTGCTTTTGGACACAAAGAAGGTGTATTAACACCGAATACGATAGTTATTTGGCCAACAATAGCTGCCATAGTTACAGCCATACCTAATTTCTTTGAAGGTACAGGTGGAAAATTAGCAAAAGCCAAACTTCCTAAATTACAAGATCGTCAAAAAGTTGTAGTTTTATTAGCTTGGTGTATGCTAATTAGTTGTTGGCTTCAGTTTTACTTTGTCATAGATAAATGGTTAAAAGAATATCCTAGTTTACGAGCAGATAATTTTCAAAAAAGTGCTTTTGTGATTAGATTAGAACGACCAGCCAAAAAGCCGAAAACTGGTGATTTGATCTTAAATAAATTGCAACCTTTAGTTAATCAACAAATTGCCAATAAACCTTGGTCAGAAGTGGAAAAATGGTTACTAGAAGCTAAACCGCGACTAGGAAACTTGGGGAGAAGAACGATTAATAGTAATTTAGGTCAATCTCAAGAAAGGCTATTATGGCGAGTTGAACCCCGTGTAGTCAATATTAAATCTGGATATAGACTAGATATTTTGACAATTTGGGGGGGACCTGGCGCCAACTCTCAAGGATATTACTGGAAAAAATCTTGTTTGATAGAACCATCTAACTCTGGTAAACAAACAGATAATAAAAACACCATTGCCCGTCTGACTTGCGATCGCACAAGTAAATTTATCATGGGTTCTCCACCAGCACAACAATAAGGAAGAAACAAGCAATTACTATGAATGTAATGAGAACTGTCGTCATGGCTAAGAATGTATTTCAGGAAGTGATCCGCGATCGTATTCTGTACATCATCGGTTTTTATGCCATTATCCTGGGTATTGCCTTCCGTGCCATTCCCGAATTTACTGTCACTGCTTTTGATAAAATCTTTTTAGACTTTGGTTTGGCAACCATGAACGTCATTGGTTTAATTGTGGCTATATTTATCGGCACAGGATTAGTTAACAAAGAAATCGAAAAACGGACTATCTTAGTATTAATTGCCAAACCCATCAGCCGCAGTGAATTTATTGCTAGTAAATATTTAGGGTTATCAGCAGTTATCGCTGTCTTAATTACCGCAATGACAATAATTTATTTAGGATTCTTACAACTTGGTCAAGTATCCTATCCGGTTACTAGCATTTTTCTGGCTACGCTATTCATCTTTTTTCAATTATGTTTAATTACTGCCGTAGCCATTACTTTGGGCATTTTTACCAGTTCACTGATAGCCACAGCCCTAACATTTGCAGTGTATTTAATGGGGAATATTACTCAAGATCTAGTGGCATTAGGTAAATTGAGTCAGAACCCCGCTATGGAACGCATTACCCAAAGTTTATATCTAATTTTGCCAGATTTATCTAGATTAGATTTAAAAAATGATGCTGTTTACGGTTTGCAAGCACTACCTGATCCAATTACATTAATTACCAATGCGGGATATGGTTTGCTTTATAGTTTTATGTTGTTAGCGATCGCTATTCTTATCTTTTTAAGACGAGAATTTTAAATAACAAGATCCCCGACTTCTTAGAGAAGTCGGGGATCTGAAAATCTCGACTTTCAAAAATTTTGTGAAAATAATTATTGTCTATGATTTACGATTCCCCACTAAATACTACTGATAGTCTCATTTATCCTGATATTTATCATCACCAAGTTTCCTCGAATCAGCCTTTGAAACTAGGAATTATGGCTTCTGGGAATGGTAGTAACTTTGAAGTAATTGCCCAAGCCATTGCCGATGGTAAAATTAACGCCCAAATTCAAGTTTTAATTTACAACAATCCTGATGCGAAAGCAGCCGTCAGGGCTGAAAATTGGGGTGTAGAGTCTGTATTGTTAAATCATCGGGACTACAAAAATCGTCAAAAATTTGATCATAAAGTTGTCCAAACATTACAGCAGTATAATGTAGAATTCGTGATTATGGCGGGATGGATGCGATTAGTCACACAAGTTTTAATTGACGCTTTTCCTAATCGGATGATTAATATTCATCCTAGTTTATTACCGAGTTTTAAGGGCGTGCAAGCTGTAGAACAGGCTTTGGTTGCTAAAGTCAAAATTACGGGCTGTACTGTACATCTTGTTTCTTTAGAAGTTGACAGTGGTGAAATTTTAATTCAAGCGGCTGTTCCGGTTTTACCAGATGATACATCAGAAACACTACACGCGAGAATTCAAATCCAAGAGCATCGGATTTTACCAATGGCAATTTCTCTCTTGAGTCAAAGGGAATAGACAATTGACAACTGACAACTGACAACTGTACGGGCGAAGCATTTGGAGAACTATTTTTGGCAATGACCGATAATTTATCTTCCAAATGCTTCGCCCCTACTAACAACTGACAACTGTACGGGCGAAGCATTTGGAGAACTATTTTTGGCAATGACCGATAATTTATCTTCCAAATGCTTCGCCCCTACTAACAACTGACAACTGACAACTGACTAATGCTAGAATCCTGAATTAGAAATTTAGGATATTTTTATGTCAGTTGTAACTAACCCAATCAAGTTTGGTACAGATGGTTGGAGGGGTGTGATAGGTGAGGAGTTTACCTTTGAACGTCTGGCATTAGTCGCAACCGTAGCAGCCAAAGTTTTACATAATACTTACTTTTCGGAAGTAGGTAGCAGGACGATTATTGTTGGTTATGACCGCCGATTTATGGCAGAAGAGTTTGCCCGTGTGGTTGCCAATGCCGTCACCGCAGTGGGTTTTGATGTCCTGTTTAGCGAAACTTTTGCCCCAACTCCAGCTTACAGTTGGGCGGCTAAAGAACTCAAGGCGTTAGGGGCATTAGTTGTGACAGCTAGTCATAATCCTGGTGCATATTTAGGATTAAAAGTTAAAAGTGCTTTTGGTGGTTCAGTACCACCGGAAGTTACTCAAGAGATAGAGGCTTTATTATCAGAAAAAGTTGCCCCAGCAGCGATTCCAGGTAAGGAAAAAACCTTTGATCCTTGGCCGAGTTATTGTCAAGCATTGGCGGCTAAAGTTGATATTGACAAAATCAAAGAAGCGATCGCAACTGGCAAGTTAACAATATTTGTGGATGTCATGCACGGGGCAGCGGCTGGGGGATTAGCCCGATTATTAGGGGAACAAGTTAAGGAAATTAATAGCGATCGTGATCCTCTATTTGAAGGTGGTGCGCCTGAACCTTTACCAAAGTATCTTTCCCGACTATTTACAGTTATGAAAACCCATCGGCAAACCCATAAAACCGGTTTAACTGTGGGTTTGGTATTTGATGGAGATTGCGATCGCATTGCGGCAGTAGATCAAGATGCTAATTTCCTCAGTTCCCAAGTCTTAATTCCCATTTTAATTGACCATTTAACCCTACGGCGGAACTTTCAGGGCGAAATCGTCAAAACTGTCAGCGGTTCGGACTTAATGCCCCGTGTAGCCGCATTACACAACCTTTCTATCCATGAAACAGCAGTAGGTTATAAATACATTGCTGACCGAATGTTAGCCACCCAGGTATTACTAGGTGGTGAAGAATCCGGTGGCATTGGTTATGGTAGCCATATTCCCGAACGCGATGCTTTATTATCGGCACTTTATGTATTAGAAGCAGTTGTGGAATCAGGGTTAGATTTAGGTGAATATTATCGCTATTTACAACAACAAACGAACTTTTCATCCAGCTATGATCGCATTGATTTACCTTTAGCAAATATGGAAGTTAGAGGGCGACTATTAAAACAGTTGCAATCCCAACCTTTGACAGAAATTGCGGGTAAAGAAGTCATTGGTTGTCAAACAATTGATGGTTATAAATTCCGTTTGGCTGATCAAAGTTGGTTAATGATTAGATTTAGCGGAACTGAACCAGTTTTACGTCTTTATTGTGAAGCCGCAACTCTGGAAGAAGTTCATAAAACTCTAGCTTGGGCAAAAAATTGGGCTGAATCCAATTAATTAATAACTTCAATTCCTAGTCGGTTTTAACCGACTTTAACTATGAGACGGGGAATTTATTCCCCGGATAAATGGCTATTTTGTAAGATGTTATTTGGGTATTTTATCGGGTTTTGGTGATGGGTTGGGGACTTTATTGCGATTTATCTAGAAACGGGTTTTAATCAATTTCCTCTCTTAATTACTTTTTTTTCAATCACTAATTATGATGAATAGTTACTAGAAGACTGATGCAAATTTAACCCGACAATATTAGTTTTGACTTTTGACTTTTGACTTTTGACTTCCGCCCTGCGGTACTAGGCTATTTTATCGCCTATTTTTCCACATTAACAACGGGTGCATTTTGCAAATAATTACGCACATTAAAATACGTTTGACCTCCTGAACTTTGATAATTTGGCTCTCCAACTGTACGCTCAATGTTAAAGCTGTTAATCCCAATGCGGTGCAGAATGATTGTAGATTCATGATTTTTGAGTCCTTAATTAAAAAGTTGATATTGATTGTAAAAATGTAGTCAAAATGTAGGTTGGGTAGAGCGATAGCCAAACCCAACACAGTTAGAACTTTGTCGTTTACAAATGTTGGGTAACATACGTCAACCCAACCTACTATGGTTGAACAGTTGCGCGTAAACTATAATTACCAGTTTCCCCTCTTTGTGAAGATTTGGCAACTAAGCGTAGCATTACTTATGACAGCAGCTTAGTGATTAGACGTAAGTAGCAAATATTTTGTTTCTATGGAAATCCAGTAGCTATTTATTTCGAGAATTTTTCGGCTCAAATTTCAAATATGTTCCTCCCAATCCTTCTACAATTATTCTTGTATTAGCAGTCATCATTTTCTGATAGGTTTCTCCGTCACTTCCTGCTTCACCTAGTCCGTCAATATAAAGTGGTCTTTGAGAAACCTTTACTTTCGCTGCTGTCGCTACAGGTGCGAGTAAATTAGAATTGGTATTTGTATCTGCAAAAATTGTTGGTACTTGAGCTTTTTGAATATCTCTAACCAAATTCATGACTTTTGGATCTGTCAATTTTCCTGTATTTTTGACATTACCTAAATTGACTGAATAGGGAATATCATAAGCTTTGACATAATAAATCATGGCTGAATTTGTTGTCACTAATTTCCGATTTTTATCGGGAATACTAGCTAATCTGCTTTTAATCCAACTATTAATTTGATTAATTTCTTTAGTTACTTTTTTGGTATTTCTATTATAAATATTTTTATTTTCTGGTGCTAATTTAACTAAACTACTATTAATTATTTCTACCATTTTGATAGTATTAATAGGATTATGCCAAACATGAGGTTCAATAATTTGCTTACCGTTTTTTCTAATTTGGATGGAATTTACACCCATAGTTTTAGCAACGGCAATTTTTAATTTAGGTTTTTTAATCTCTTCAATAATTTTAATTAAACCTGGTTCAAAATTATCACCATGATACAATACTAAATTAGCATTTTTAATGGCTTGATTATCTTCTGGAATGGGTTTATAATTTATAGGATTTATCCCAGGAGGAATTAAACAAATCAGATTAATTGTATCTCCAGCAACTTGTTTTGTTAAATCGCAAATTACGCTATTAGTTGCTACGACAAACGGTAAATTATTATTAATATTTTTATTAGTGGTATTATATGTTGTATTAATAGGTTTATTTCCACATCCAGATAAACCCACCATTAAACCTAAAATGGTAGTTTTCAATAAATGTGTAGATAGTTTTTTTGCTGACATAATTGATTGTAATTGATGAATATATTAAAAAGTCCAGAAATAATTATATAAAGTAATAAAGACACAGACTTGCTGTGTCTTGTAAAACATTTATTGTTCTAATTTATTAAATTCCAGCCATAGGTAACTTACCTTGTAATTTCTGTAAATTAGCTTGAACACAATTAGTGCAATTGCAACCAATTTGTTGTATTACAGAATGTGTGATGCTATTTATTTGCGGTGTAGCTATATCAAAATTTGCTTGATTAGATGTCACCACAATCATTTGGACAGCGGGTGCAGCTTTGAATTTGGAAGCGTGTGCTGGGTTAACTACCAATAGCAGAGATGCTAAAAACATAGGAAAAGCCAGCAAAATCAGTTTGACTATTTTCATAAGTTGTCAGTTGTCAGTTGTCAGTTGTCAGTAGGGGCGAAGCATTTGGAAGATAAATTATCGGTCATTGCCAAAAATAGTTCTCCAAATGCTTCGCCCGTACAGTTGTTAGTTATTAGAGGATTTTTCTACCAGTCAATACTTCTCGGACTTCTAGCATGGCTGAATAGGTGGGGAGAATGTGTAAAGTTTCATTCACTGGTGTATGCTCTAGAGCAGTAGCGATCGCTTGCTGCAAATTTGACTCTACAATCAGATTGATGTCACTGTCCAGAGATTCCTGACTATAACGCAGACGTAAAGCCATATCATACACGCGATCGCCACTGACAATCAACGTTCCACCCCGTGCTACTAACTTTTCTGTATCCACATCCCAAATCCATGATACATCAGTACCATCTGGGGTTCTGTCATTCAACACCAATAAAGTAGTTTTATCGGTACTTTCAGTGACGACGCGAATAGTTTCATTTGTTCCTACAGGGTTTTTTGATAATAAAATTCTTACCCGTTTACCATCAATTACCAAATCTTCTGCACGACCAAAAGCAGCTTGAAAATTATTAATTCCATCTCTAATACTAACTTCATCAACTCCTAATTCTTTTGCTGCTGTGGCTGCGGCTAAAGTATTATATTTATTGTACAAACCCACAAGAATTTGTGACCATTCCTGGCTTAATAATGCGGGTTGACTTTTAGTAAAACCACAACTAGGACAAGTAAAATCTCCCAAATGGGACAAATAAACCCCTTGATAATCTAAAGCATGACCACAGCTAGGACAATAAATAGAATCCACAGCATGAGGAATAGCTTCTAAATAATTTTCAGGTTCATTTAAACCAAAGAATAAAACCTTTTGGGGTAACTGTTGACCCAAATAGGATAAAGTCGGATCATCAGCATTGGGAATAACTACAGTTGTTGTTGGTAAAGTAGCAATCACCTTAGTCCACCGCTTACTAATACTATCCACTTCCCCATATCTATCCAACTGGTCACGGAACAGATTTAAACAAAGAATAATTCGAGGTTGTAGCGGTTTTAAAACCTTGGGAACTATATTTTCATCAACTTCCAAAATTGCATAATCTACATTCAGGTTTCCTAGCAGATTCGCATTATCTATCAAAGCCGTTGCTAACCCATTTTCCAGATTTGCACCTGTAGAATTATGGGCAATCCGAAAGCCCTTCCGTTCTAAAATGGTGCATAATAGTAAAGCAGTAGTCGTCTTCCCATTTGTTCCCGCAATGAGAATTATCCCATTTTTCACTTGCTGACTCAATAACTCCAAAATTCGGGGTTCTATCCGTCGCGCAATCGAACCGGGTAAAACACTAGCAGCACCAAGACGCAGTGACCTCACCAAAAACGTGACACTTTTGGCCATTGATACCGCAAAACCCAAGCGGAGTCTATCTATAACTTTTATTTTCTTACCTACAGTCATGATTTATAAATAACCTATAATTGCAAAAAGAATTTCATCCGTATTTATCTGCGTTTATCTGCGTTTATCTGCGGTCAATTATTCCAGAAATCTTATTCTATAGAACTTCATCTTCATTTCGTGTAAGTTTAACTAATTAGAAAAGATAGCATCAAAATGAGTATAGTCTCACTAACAAATAATTTTTTCTCTGAAAACACCAGTAAAGGTTATCTTAAAAAATAGTGCGTGGGTGTGATTATTATCCAAACCAGTTAACATCAGTTCAGCACAAACTCACAAAAAATAGTAGCAAAGACAAGGTTTCTGTTAATGAATAGCATAAAGTGGCTTTTTTTACAAACTCAAATAATTACTAACGGTCGCCAGTTAGTGTCAAAATGCTTATTGCTGCTTGTTTGTCTATTCGTAATTAGTATGCAGCCAGCATTAGCAGGTATTAAAGATGACCGATATGATGGCAATATTTTTGTAATTTATGCTGGTAATGGTTCTCTAGTTCCTTCCAAAGAAACACTAGCTCAGACATTAGCAGAACATAAACCAGCGATAGTGACATTCTACACTGATGACAGTAGCGATTGCAAAAAATATGCGCCGGTTGTTTCCGAAATGCAAGCATTCTATGGCCGCGCAACAGAAATCATTCCTATCAGCGTTGATACTCTTTTAGCTGACAAAACCTATCAACCCACAGAACCAGGATATTATTATGGAGGAAGTGTGCCTCAAGTTGTAGTTTTTGACCAGTCGGGTAAGGTAGTTTTCAATAAAAAAGGTCAAGTCCCTTTTGAGGAAATAGACGACAAATTGAGAGAAGTATTTGACTTATTACCCCGCACTGAGTCAGTCGAGTTAAAACGACGTTCACCGAGAGAATTCAGTAGTCAGTTAGAAGATCAATAGATATCTCCAAAAATTAAATGTGCGTTTCCTAGAACCCTTGTAGAGAGGTTCTATGGAACGTCTAACTCTCTCTAAGGAACGCAAATTTAGTAACCTGCAATTCTGATTTGACCGAAACTAGTGCGTTACTCTTTGCTTTAGCGCAGTCATTCTCGCAGATATTTGCATACCCTATTTTGGTAATTTAAACTAACCTTTAGGAAATTTAGAAAAATAAATATATGACAGGTTGTCATATTTGGCATTGATTGTATTTAAAATGAGATCAGAAAAATAAACATACTTCCACAGGAGAGAACCATGAAATCTATCGCAGCAACTTTGCGACGCTTAAGCCTAGCTGTATTAACAGTTATTGTAATTTTCGGTAGCTTTGCTGTATTTACCCCCACTGCATCTGCGGAAACATATACAGTTAAGCTAGGTAGTGATAAAGGCTTGTTGGCTTTTCAACCAAAGCAGTTGACTGTTAAGCCTGGTGACACTATTGAATGGATAAACAACAAAGTTCCTCCCCACAACGTTGTATTTGATTCTGCTAAAAACCCCGCTCATGACAAAGCATTAGCGACAGCTTTATCCCATACAAAGTTATTACTAAATCCCGGACAAAAACAAACAACCACTTTTCCTGCTGACGCTCCTGCTGGTGATTATACCTTTTATTGCCAACCCCACCGTGGTGCTGGCATGGTTGGTAAAATCACTGTTGAAGGCTAATATATAGCTATTAACCATCCCTGTGAATAGATGGGGATGGTAAAAGCAATCCTTTTGATAGACAATAAAGACATAAAAATACTTTTATAATTGTAGATAAAATGGTTATGTTCTCCAAATTTTCAATTTTAAAAAAATACTCCCCTCCTGATAGAGAAGGGAAAGTGTGGGTATTACTTCATATCATAACCAAACAAATTCGGATCAACTTCTCCTAATTGTAAATCCGCTAAACCGTATTCTTGCCAGCGTCTTTCTACCATTGCAGCTATATCAATATCTGATTTTAATGGTTCACCCCATTCATGTTCTGTTTCTGGAGGAATTTTTGTAGTGGCATCTATGCCCATTCTCCCACCTAACCCTAATTTCTCACTAGCAAAATCTAAAGTATCAAAGGGAGTATTTGGTAAAATAAATACATCTCTGGTAGGATCAACTTTAGAACTTATTGCCCAAACGACTTGACGAGGATCACGAACATTGATATCTTTATCAACGACAATCACAAATTTAGTGTAGGTAAATTGTGGTAACGCACTCCAAAACGCTAAAGCTGCTCGTCGTGCTTGTCCAGGATAGGCTTTATCTATGGAAATAATTGCGGCTTTGTAACTTAACGCTTCCATTGGCAGGAAAAAATCAACTATTTCTGAGACCTGTTGCCGTAAAATGGGGGTGTAAATCCGATTAAGAGCGATCGCCATCATGGCTTCTTCTTTCGGTGGCAAACCGCTAAATGTGGTAAGATAAATTGGGTCTCTGCGGTGTGTCATGCACTGAAACCGCACCAAAGGCGAATCTTCCACACCGCCATAATATCCCATGTGGTCGCCAAAAGGTCCATCGGGTAAAACTTCCCCCGGTGTAATTGTCCCTTCTAAAACAAACTCGGAATCTGCGGGAACTTCCAAATCTACGGTTTTACATTTGGCTAAGTTGACTCCCGAACCGCCATACAATCCAGCAAATAACCACTCTGATAAATCTACAGGAATGGGTGTGGCTGCTGCCATAATGATTAAAGGATCAACACCCAGAGCGATCGCAATCTCTAACTTTTTACCACGTTCTGCTGCTTTCCGCAAGTGTCTTGCCCCACCCCGCACCGATAACCAATGTACGGTCATTGTATTTTGAGATTGTAGCTGTAACCGATACACGCCTACATTGGGGATTCCCGTCTCACAATCCTTGGTAATTACCAATCCTAGCGTAATAATCTTTCCGGCATCTCCCGGATAAGGACGTATTAAAGGTAACTTATTTAAATCTAAATCATTCCCTTCAATTACCACTTGTTGACAAGGGGGAAAAAAGTCCCTTCCCGGTTTGGCTTTGATTACGTCAAACAGCACTTTACCAAAATCTATGGCTTGGGAAATCTTTTTGGGTGGTTTGGGTTGCTGAAGCATACTCAGCTTCTTTCCCAGGGTTTCCAACTCCTCTGGTTTTTCCATGTTCATAGCCCAGCATATCCTTTCCACTGTCCCCATTAAATTTACCGCAACGGGGAAAGATGCACCTTTGACGTTTTCAAAGATTAAGCCTGGACCACCTTTTTGCAGCATTCGGTTGGAAATCTCTGCAATTTCCATATCTGGGTCAACTAAAGCCGAAATTCGCTTTAATTGTCCTTTTTCTTCTAGAATTTTAATGAATCCCCGTAAATCTCTCGCCATTGTTTTGTTTTAATTATTAAGAAGTGTAAAGCTATTGTTATTTTAGTCTTCATTCAGATGATTTGACTTTTTAGTACAAATATACTATAATGGAAGAAATATGGATTTTCCTCACACAGAGTCGCAGTGAACCAGCGCTGTAGAAGGGTTTCCCTCCGTAGGCGACTGGTGAACCCTAAGAGGATGTTTTAAAAGTTTTTAATGTGTAAACAGACCCCTCTCCAAACCTCTCCCCTACCAGGGGAGAGGCTTTAAAACCCCCATTCCCTTGTAGGGAAGGGGGGGAGGGGGGTTAGGTTTTTGGAGATTATGGGTTTCATATAATACTTTTCAAACAACCTCTAAGGGAGACGGGGAGAGGAAAATTGAGTTTTTACCTAATAAAAGTTAGGGGGTTTTATGTCGAAGTTAAATCACCAGATTTCCCTGTTAGAACTTATCCAAATTTTATCGGCATATCGTCAAAATATCATTTTGAATTTACATAAGTTAAAGGAAGATTACCACCGAACTGGTATTAAACGGGTGAGGGGGGTGAGAGATATTAATGGTGATTTGATTACTCCTTGGTTAGAAACTGAGGATGTTTATGCTGGTGATTTTGTGCAAATGGGTGTATTTGCTATAAATCGCAATACGGCTACTATTAATATGTTGATAAGCCGGAAGGTTAAGCTGGTGAAATCTGAAGATAATATCCATATCACTGAAGTTGCGGGTTTGCTGGCTCATGATTTGGATAATTTTAATAAATATACCATTGTTAAAGATGGAAAAGTTCATGTTTCTGCTTTAAATATCAAAATCAGCAACAAGAAAGTATTTGATTTATTGCAAGCTAAAGGTGTAATTATTGCTGACAAGTTTGATTTCAATTCTGAATATATAATTCAGTTAGATAATTTACCATTAGTTCCTGTTAATATCAAGTTTGCTAGTATTGATGGGTTATTTACTCAATTAGCAGAAATTAAAGTTGTCATGAGTATTTTGTCTGCTTATTTACGCCATCAATCAGATGTATTTGTGAGTAATCAGGTAGAGGAATTAAAACAACATTATTTGTCAAAAAATCTCTATCTGAATTTTCCTAAAACTCAGGAATATCCAGATACAATTGATTCTCATATCAGTTATAAAATTGAGTTTGGTAATCAGGATATTCTCAATTTGAGTAAATTATATGCTGCTAATCAATTTTTAGCGCGAAGATATGAGGTTTATGACCAAGAAACTGGGGAGATTTTCCCTAAACCAACTTTAGAAATGGGTTTAAATCAAAATATTGCTTTTCGACAAAAAGCCATTTCTGCAAGAATGAAACTGACTAAAGTTGATGATTTGATGAAACCCATTTTTGACGACTTTCTGGGAATTAATATCAATGGTAAAGTAGGGGAAATTCTCCATAAAGTTGGTAATCATCGTTTAGCGTTGCTATTATATGCTCAACACGCTGGCAAATCTGTCAATGGAGAAGATTTGATTACAGCTATGACGACAGCTTACCAAAAATTAGCAGCTTATGTTGAGCAAACTTACCAAGAAAATATTTCCCCTATGGTATTTTACATTGGTGCAACAGGACTTTTACCAAATAAAATATCAGCTAAAGCCATGACTGCTGATGAATTAGCTGCTAAATATCCCCATTTGCAATTTTCTAAACATGAACAAGCCGGGACATTTTTTGAAGTTGGAAATACCATTATTAGCGTCTACCCGCAAACCGAATATTACAGTAAAAATTCATTAGCAGTTAGTTAGTTAATTTTGTAGGGGTTTAGCAATGCTAAACCCTAAATATTTTTTGAGTTTGATATGGTAAAATATCAAGACTTGCTATTTTCAACAATCTCTCATGTATGACAATATCTGTAAATTCATTGCCGAAAATTACAAAGATGACATAGCAACATGGTTGCTAGGTTCACCAATTAAATTAACAGAACTTAGTCCCACGGAATTATCAAATGATCCAATTAGAGCAGATTCATTAATATTATTACAATCAGATCAATTAGTTCTACATACAGAATTTCAAACCGATACTGATGAAGATATGCCCTTTAGGATGTTAGATTATCGAGTTAGGATATATCGTCGGTTTCCTCAAAAAGAAATGCGTCAAGTAGTCATCTATCTGCGAAAAACAAGTTCTGACTTAGTAAGTGAAAATAGTTTTAAATTAAACAACACTTACCATCAATTTGAGATAATTAGACTTTGGGAACAACCAACAGCCCAATTTATGACAGTTCCAGGTTTATTACCTTTTGCAGTGCTAAGTCAGACAAAAGATCCTAAAATGGTATTAAGCCAAGTAGGAGAAGCAGTAGCAGCCATTACAGATCAAAAGATACAGGGGAATATAGCTGCTGCTAGTGCAGTTTTAGCCGGTCTTGTGTTAAAAAAAGATGTAATTAGGAAGATTTTCAGGAGTGAGATTATGCGAGAATCAGTGATATATCAAGAAATTCTCGAAGAAGGTGAAGCTAAAGGTAAAGCTGAAGGAATAGCAGAAGCAACCAAAAAGTTAGCTTTAAATTTGTTGCGAATTGGTATGAGTTTAGAACAAATTTCTGAAGTTACGGAATTATCTCTGGAACAAGTTCAAGCTTTAGAAAGAGAGATAAAAAATCCTACTTCTAACTAAAGTAACTTCGATGTTTTTGGTTTCAATTTTCATAAAAATAATATCCCTGATTTTTAGCACAAGTCGGGGATATTTAATATAAAAATTTAATCGTTAGTTTCAACTATTTACGAACTAGGCTACAGCCAAACCTAACCACAAGCCAAAAACAGAGTGAAATTCAGTAGATATTTGAGATTTTTGCCTCTTGATGGGGAATACTTAAATAAGATACTATCAATTACTTCCCCAATTCCTCAATATTTTTCATCGCTTGTTGATATAAATCCTTATTTCCTTCCTTATCAAAAATCGCTGCTGCCCGTTGTAAATCTTTTAATGCTCCCCGTTTATCACCAATTGCAGCATAGGCATTACCTCGATTATTGAAAGCAGCACCGAAGTTAGGATTAATGCGAACTGCTTCATTATAATCCGATATTGCTTTTTGTGGTTCTCCTCTTGATGCGTAAGCATTACCACGATTATTATAAGCTACAGCATATTCTTTATTGATCCGAATTGCTTGAGTGTAGTCCTCTAACGCCGCATTCTTATCACCTTGGTTTGCACGGGCGTTACCTCGATTATTGTAAACTTCGGCATATTTAGGCGCAATACTAATTGCTTGATTATAATCCGCAATCGCTCTTCTGTAGTCTCCTATAGATACAAAAGCATTAGCACGATTATTGTACGCTTCCGCATCCTGAGAATTTAGACCCAATGCCTGATTATAATCCGCGATCGCTCCCTCTTTATTACCAGTATCAAAATAAACCAAACCCCGACCTTTAAATGCTGGTGCATATTGAGGATTCAGACTAATTGATTTACTATAGGCAGCAATAGCCGCTTGGTAATTACCTTTAAGATGTTGAGTTTGTCCCTGAACATAAAATTCCCCAGCTTTAGAGGTTCTCCCTATCTGTGGATTTGGGGGACTTGCTCCTCTTTCTGTCACCAAAACATCTTGATTATTACTACAAGAAACGCAAATAATCCCGCTAAAAATAGTAACCATCGCTATAGTGAATGCTCTGTTTACTTCTCTGTGTTTGTGTCTCAATAACTGCCATTTCATAATTTACTATAAATCGCCATTATACCTGGAGTAAATCATTCACTAAATTGCTTACTTACTTAGGAAATACTCTCGCTTTTTGATTAATATTCAATTCAAATGATAAAATTCCCTGAAGTTATCGGAAATAAATAAATTTATCCAGCCAATCACCGCATATTACTAAATACTAAAAAAATCCCTGATAGCTATATTTGTATTATTACTAGACTACCGTTGATAATTCTGTTAATTTTGTTAGCAATTTGAGAAAAATTTCCATACCAGTATCAGGAAATAGACTCAAAACTAGTTCACAGAGTTTCTCAGTATTCCTCACCTTCTTGATTTTTAGGCGTTATTTTCCAATAAGTATTTATATCAACATTTACAGTCAATTTTTCCAAATTTACCCCCAAATTTTTGCGAATATCTTCGGTTAAAGTAATTGTAAAATCTAAATCAACACCTTGATTTTCTACCAAATCTACCAATTCCTGAAACTGAGTCTTGATAGTTTTTCGCTCATAACTTGTAAGTTTACAAGATGATGTTTCAGAAATATTCTGGACTAACATCGCTTGTTTTACCCGTTCTTGTAAATGCTCAAATTCTGATTTGAGTATTTTTTGTTGCTGTTCAATTTCTATATATCTAGCAGTCAATAAACTTAGATCTTCCCTAATTGGATCTATCTTTAAGTTTGCCTCTAATTCTAATAATCGTAAATGTACTTGAGCTAAATAAATACAATCAAGATAAGCATATTCTATTTGTTCTTCAGTTAATGGTCTTTTTCCCCAATCGCTCGTTTGCTCTTGTTTATTAATATCATGAAAATTACAAAGTTTAGTAGCTAGGGTTTTCAATTGATAATTAGGTAATGGTAGTAAATAGACGGGAATTTTCTTCGCCATTTCCAAAGTACAAGTAATATTTTTGGCTTTTTTAGCTCCCAAATATTTCACGTCATAACCAGCATTATGAAAAACTTTTTCAATAGCATCATTAACCATAATCCTCTCCACAAAATCAGCAATTACATCTGATTTATCGAGAACATCTAATAAATAAACACTATTACCAGTCATATCTTCAGGATTAGCTAACACCTGAATCAGTGATAATCTTGGATTACGAGTTTTATAATCAGCAACTTCTGTATCTATCCACAAAGTTTTAGCTGTGGTATATTCAGTAATTAAGGAACGAATTTCCCTCGCAGCAGTAAGATAAGGCATTGGTAAATGTCAGGAAGTGTAAATTAGTTATCGCTTCCCAAAGTAACATTTTATGACTAATCATGCTGGCAAGTGCTACATCATCATTATTTTTATAGAAAATTTTCCATTAAAAAAAGCTCAGGTATTAATTCCTGAACTTTTATTCAACCTAATTATCCTAGAGGCGGATATTTGTTAAGCTTTGGTCTATGGATATTAGTAACGGTTTCCACCGCCGCCACCGCCATAGCCGCCGCTACGGCCACCACCGCCGCTACGGTTTCCACCACCAAAAGAACTACGTTCTTCTCTGGGTTTAGCTTTGTTCACTTTTAAATCACGTCCCATCCATTCAGCACCATCAAGGGCTTCAATGGCTTTTTCTTCTTCTTCATCTGATTCCATTTCCACGAAACCGAAACCGCGAACTTTACCAGTTTCCCGGTCGGTAGGTAGCTGAACACGTTTTACCTTGCCATACTCCTTAAAAATTTCGCTCAAACCTTCTTGGGTAACTTCATAAGAGAGGTTGCCTACATAAATTGACATAGATTTTCTCCAAAATCATAAGAGTGTAGAGATTTAGATTTCGGAGAAAAGTCTGTAAATACCAAAGGGGAAAAGCCTATCAATACTAAAAACAAACGAGGTCCACCGAATTACTTCTCGACTCCCATTATGGCATAGAAAATAGATATCTAGGCAGTAAATTCAAAAAGTTTATAAAATATTTTTTTTATACCTTAATTAGCAATGGCAGCATCAGCTTTTTATGGCATTCTCTCGTTATACTTAGTTGAAGGATTTTTAGGGGTTAATTCGGGGGTTTTAGCCTATTTTCTGATAAAATTATCAAGACTGAATCTAAAGGCTCAATTTTAGGTTTCTTTGTTCATGTTGCACTTTAAACATTCCTCAATTATTAACGCACCAATAGAAGTAGTTTGGAAATTCCACGAAAGACCAGACATACTCCAAATACTCACCCCACCTTGGCAACCTGTACAAATAGTCAGACGGGAAGGAGGACTATCAGCAGGTGCAATTACAGAATTTCGGCTTTTTTTGGGTATTTTACCCTTAACTTGGTTAGCGCGGCACACAGACTATGAAGAATATCGTCTGTTCACCGATGAACAGATATCTGGACCTTTTGAGTCCTGGGTACATCGTCATGAGTTTACAGAAGAAAATGGCAAAACTAAATTAACCGATAATATTACTTATTCTATGCCTGGCGGTGATGGAATAGAATTTATCAGTGGTTGGTTAGTGCAAACACAGCTAGAAGCAATGTTTCGCTATCGGCATTATGTGACTAAACGCGAATGTGAAAAATGAATACAAAAAAACGCCCCCCATGATTGGAGAGCGTTTTCTATTTAACTAAACTTATTAACCGTTGATTGCAGGAGCGCTTAAAGCAACAGGAGCAACGTCAGCAGCAGCCAAGTCTAGAGGGAAGTTGTGAGCGTTACGCTCGTGCATTACTTCCATTCCTAAGTTAGCGCGGTTGATTACGTCAGCCCATGTAGCGATGACACGACCTTGAGAATCCATGACAGATTGGTTGAAGTTGAAACCGTTCAAGTTGAAAGCCATTGTGCTAACACCCAAAGCTGTGAACCAGATACCAATTACAGGCCAAGCAGCGAGTAAGAAGTGTAGTTGACGGCTGTTGTTGAAGGAAGCGTATTGGAAAATCAAGCGACCGAAGTAACCGTGAGCAGCAACGATGTTATAGGTTTCTTCTTCTTGACCGAATTTATAACCGTAGTTTTGTGATTCGTTTTCGGTTGTTTCTTTAACCAAGGAAGAAGTTACGAGTGAACCGTGCATTGCAGAGAACAAAGAACCACCGAAGACACCAGCTACACCTAACATATGGAAGGGGTGCATCAAGATGTTGTGTTCAGCTTGGAACACGATCATGAAGTTGAATGTTCCAGAGATACCTAAAGGCATACCGTCTGAGAATGAACCTTGACCGATTGGGTAGATTAGGAATACTGCGGTAGCAGCAGCTACAGGTGCGGAGAATGCTAGGCAAATCCAAGGACGCATTCCTAAGCGGTAAGAAAGTTCCCATTCACGACCGAGGTAGCAGAATACGCCGATCAAGAAGTGGAATACTACTAACTGGTAAGGACCGCCGTTATACAACCACTCATCTAAAGAAGCAGATTCCCAAATAGGGTAGAAGTGTAAACCGATAGCGTTGGAGGAAGGAACTACTGCACCGGAGATGATGTTGTTTCCGTAGAGTAGAGAACCTGCAACTGGTTCGCGGATACCGTCAATGTCCACGGGAGGAGCAGCGATAAATGCAATTACAAAGCAAGTAATTGCAGCGAGGAGGGTAGGGATCATTAATACTCCGAACCAACCGATATATAAACGGTTGTCAGTGCTGGTGATCCATTCGCAGAAGCGATTCCATACGTTAGCACTTTCGCGCTGTTGTAAGGTAGTTGTCATGTGTTTATAATTGCGTTTGAGTTATGTATGTTTTGGTAGGTGTTTCTACCTCATGAATTTATATTAAGCGATATGTTTCGATTTGTAAAGGGGTTTTCGGAATATTTTTTAATAAATCTTGTAAGTTGGGTCATAGAGAAGGTTATATTGTAGACAGGCTGCGGGTTTCAGGCATTAATTATTTTTGTGATAATTTCTGATTTTCTGGGAACGCAACTCCCTACTTCATTCATGAACCCCTGCATTTTTGGACGCAGACCCTGCTCCCTACTATATATGTCTCTATCTAGTCAAAATATTGTTACCTATAGCCCTGCTTATACTATTGTTCCCACTTATGAGTGCTTTAACCGCTGTTCTTATTGCAATTTCCGCACTGAACCGGGTAAAAGTCCTTGGTTGACTCTTGGGGAAGCTAAAGAGATTTTTTTACAACTTAAACAACAAAATGTCTGTGAAATCCTGATCTTGAGCGGTGAAGTCCATCCCCATTCAGCCCGACGGGAAGCTTGGTTTGAGCGAATTTATGATTTGTGTGCCTTAGCAATAGACATGGGATTTTTACCCCATACCAATGTTGGTCCACTGAGTTGGGTAGAAATGCAAAAACTGAAAACGGTGAATGTGTCCATGGGGTTAATGTTGGAGCAGTTGACACCAAAACTATTAAGTACAGTCCATCGTCATGCACCAAGTAAATTGCCCCAAGTGCGATCGCAACAATTACAATGGGCAGGAGAGCTAAAAATCCCCTTCACCACAGGGTTACTTTTAGGAATAGGGGAAACAGAGACAGATTGGTGGGAGACTTTAGCGGCTATTTCTGAATCTTATGCACATTACCATCATATTCAAGAGGTAATTCTCCAACCCCACAGCCCCGGAACGGTGCAAACCTTTGACGCACCACCATTTAACCCTCATCAATTACCAGAAATTATCGCCAAAGTGCGGGAAATTTTACCAGCAGACATTACAATCCAGATTCCCCCCAATTTAGTTAAAGATGAAAATTGGTTACTTGCTTGTATAGCCGCTGGAGCGAGGGATTTAGGGGGAATAGGTCCCAAGGATGAAGTTAATCCTGATTATCCCCATTTACAGGAACAGGAACTCAGAAACATCTTAAAATCTGGGGGCTGGGAGTTAGTACCACGTTTACCACTGTATCCCCAGTTTGATGATTGGTTGGGTGCAGGTTTACGACAAAATGTAGAAGAATGGCGAGAAAGATTTAAGCTCTAGACACTGAGCTTTACGCTTACTGGGTAATCCTGTAACATTAAATATGCTAATTAATTTAATGTATTCACACTGTAAACCAATATGGCTACTAATACATCCTCTAACACATCCTTCTTGCTCCAGTTAATAGGTATAATCTGTATATTGTTCTTTTCTGTAGACTGTCTATTTTTATTATTCCCTTTGCAATTTACAGATAAACTCTGGCAAATTAACTTGTGCAGAAGTCTTGTAAATCAGGGTATTGTACCATTGCTTGGTCTGGGAACAATTCTAATTGCATACTGGGTTGGTAAATCTAGTGGATCTAGTGAAAGTAGTCGTTCCTCGTCTTCTGGTCTAAAATTGCCAATTTTTATCCTCTCTAGTTTGTTAGGACTGATATTTTTGTTGATTTTTCCCCTACATCTGAGTAACGTCAATCAACTAAAGGCAGAGGGGTTAGCACGGATTGAGAAAGAAGCGGAACAGTCAGAAACCCAAGTGAAAAATCAATTAGCACAACTCCAAAATCAACTTGGTAATGATCAGGTAAAAGCATCTGTAGAGAAACAACGCGCTGCATTAAAAGAGCAACTCAGAACCCAGCTAAATGAACTGGTTAAGGATGACAAAAAGTATAATCAGGCACTTAGCGATAGTCAATTACCTGAGGCACAGAAGGATCTACTCAAGCAGTATAAAACAAATCTTAACTCTCTTGATAATTTTATCGCCCAGCAAACAGACCCTCAAAAACTAGCAACCCAAAGACTTAACCAAATTCAGACTCAAACACAACAACAGTTGCAGAAAACCCAGGAAGATGCCTGGAAGGAATTGCGAACTGGTATTAATAGTTTATTATTGTCAATTGGTTATATCGTCATCGGCTGGAGGGGATTAAGAGGTATGGGTATTTCCAAAAGTAGTTCTAGAGGTTGAGTAGCTCCTTAGTAATTTGCTAACAAATAATAATGTAACCCTGGTTAGTATCCTATGTACACGCTGTTTGGTAGAATGTCTAGGTTGTTTAATCTCATGATCTTCATCTTTGAGTCAGTCAATAGATACTATTAAACTCGATACCTTAGCCCAAGAACTAGCAACCATCCAGCAAACAGGTTCCAAGCGGATTGCCTTGCTAGGTTCTCGTCATGTGCCAATTACCCATCAGAACCTCATTGAAATGATGACTTATGCCCTGATTCTATCGGGCAACCGCATCATTACTTCTGGTGCTACAGGCACAAACTCTGCGGCCATCCGGGGCGCAACCAAGGCTGATCCCAACTTACTCACGGTTATTTTACCCCAAAGTTTGGAACGTCAACCCCAAGAATCGCGCCAGCAATTAGAACAGGTTATGCACTTAGTGGAAAACCCCAGTAATGATAACTTGTCCCTAGCTGAAGCGAGTTACCTATGTAACAAAGAAATCGTCTCTCGTTGTCAACAACTAATCTGCTTTGCATTTCACGATAGTCGCACTTTGCTACAAACTTGTAGTGATGCCGAAGACCAGCGAAAAGTGGTAACACTCTTCTACTTTGACTAGAGTGAACGGCAGTTTTTGCAAAGCTAATGATAGAGATGGAAAATCATTGGGTAAAGGGTAATGATTTCACTAAATTACCCCTTATCCATTGACAAAAATGATCAATACCTGACCAAGTACCCTATTAAATTAGTTGAATGTCTTTATCTCTATTACCAGTACCTGCTATTTTTTTATCCTCTATTGTCGTTGCGGCTATTCTCATTTATCTACCCTATTTATTAGTAGCTTTTGCTAGAGTGCAAGTAGGATATGATTTGTCTGCACCTCGCGCCATGTTTGACAAGTTGCCTCCCTATGCCCAACGGGCAACATGGGCCCATGAAAACTCCTTTGAAGCGTTTATGGTTTTTGCCGCAGCCGCACTAATGGCTTATGTCACTGGAGTGAATTCTCCCCAAGGAGTGAATGCAGCGATCGCTTTTCTGATTGCCCGTTTGCTATACTCTATTTTCTATATTGCAAATATACCTTTGTTAAGATCGCTCATGTTTGGTATTGCTTCTTTTAGTTCGGGAACTCTGTTTTTCCTCAGTCTCATGCAAGTTAAATAATTAAGCTGAGGGAATAAGGATTTTTAATTTTGCCTCTTCTCTCTTACCAATTACCAATTACCAATTTTATTTATGGCTGCTTCTTTTTCCTTTGATATCGTCAGCGACTTTGATAGACAAGAATTAGTTAATACTATTGATCAAGTCATCAGAGACGTTAAAAGCCGTTACGATCTTAAAGATACTAAAACCACAATCGAATTAAGCGAAGAAAAAATTACCGTTGGTACTGACAGCGACTTTACCTTAGAATCTGTCCACACCATTCTCCGAGAAAAAGCCGCCAAGCGGAATCTTTCTCAAAAAATCTTTGAATTTGGCAAAGTTGAATCTGCCAGCGGTAGCCGTGTTCGTCAAGAAATTACCCTGAAAAAAGGCATTAGCCAAGAAATTGCTAAACAAATTTCTAAGATAATTCGGGACGAAATTAAAAAGGTGCAAGCCTCAATTCAAGGTGACTCTGTGCGGGTAATAGCTAAATCAAAAGATGACTTACAACTCGTGATTCAACGGCTTAAACAAGAAGATTTCCCCGTCGCTTTGCAATTTACAAATTATCGCTAGAAAATATAATTGACAACTAACAGTTGTCAATTATTAATTGTCAATTACTTCCGTCCCCCAATACTTTTTTGAAATGCCGGACGTTCAGATATAGACTGAATATAATTCACGACTGCTGGGTAAGCACTCAAATCTAATTTGAGCATAATCGGAATTTGACACTCCCCGGTCTAAAGACACGGGGATTCTTGGTTCAACGAGACCACTTAAACTAGACTCCTTGCGTTATCTAGGTCAGAGGTGGGACTCTCCCCAAGCGTTAACTTTCGGTCTGCCCGACCGTAGTTGCATTATTGCAAGTCCTGTTTAACTTGAAACGAGAAAGTTTCAAAATTCTGATTCGTCTAGTCCCTATAAATCTTTTACCTACTGCTAGAAGGAAACTAGAACAATGCAGTAGAACCACATAGATTTAATTGTCAAGGTACAGATTACCGTTAGGCAGTTAGGTTTTTATACAGGTTGATTACCTTTCCTGTTACAAGTAGTATAGCACAGGTCGCTGGGGGATAAATCCCCTCTTGTAGCTTTCATCCCCGGCTTAAAAGACATTATACTAAACACGGGTGAGATTTAAACTTTTGCCAAATGACAAAGAACCCAGATGTGTAGGGGTTTAGCAGTGCTAAACCCCTACGTTTAGAATCAAACAATCAAGCCGTTTTGAGTATAACACCTAAAAATCCTAAAAATTTTTAGGTGACAATTCTAGCCGCATTTAGTACCCGTTTGCGCTCTATCGAATAATTTAAGATGTGGGAATTTGTTTACAGATAGCTTCTAATGCGGCTGAAGGAATGGGTTCTATCACTTCAATTTGATCCACTTCCCCATCTTCTTTATATAAGCACGTAGCTAAACAAAGCACAATATAGTCATCGGTATTGAGGGCGGTAGCATCAGCATAAGCAATTATTGTTGTCATGAGAAATGTCTCTTCTAGAATTGGTAAATAGGGGTTGGTTAGTTGTTAGTTGTCCGTTGTCATTGGTAAAACTCTTATTGCCTATTGCCTATTGCCTATTACCTCTTCCCTCTTCCCTCTTCCCCTGATCATTAAAATTTACACTTCAATTCTTCAGAATTTTACTGATTCGGGAATTGAACTTGGGTATGAAGTATACATTATTAGATTTATGGCTCATCTGTTGTTGGATGTAAAATCCACGTCCTTCAATCATCCTAGAGTCATTAGGACACAAAAACTGTAACTTTATTTGACAAACCAAGTAAACCAAATAGGCAAAGTATGAATAAGCACTCTTTTTTAAATTCTGGTATTCAAAACAATCAAGTATGTCTTTCTGATCAAAACAATCCTTGTCATCAATGTGCGCCGTTACAGGATGGTAATGAATCAATGTTGGAAGAACGTTATTTACGCTCTTGTGCTTTGAAGTTAGCACAACAAGGGGATTATACTAAAGCGATCGCACTGTTAAGTCACCTGATTGACCATCATCCCGAAAATGCGGTCGATTACAATAACCGAGGGCTGATTTATTTTCAAAGTGGTGATAGCCAAAAAGCTATCTCTGATTATAACAAAGCCTTAGATTTAAATTCTAAATTAGCTAGTGCCTACAATAATCGGGCTAATTATTACGCTGCTTGTGGTGAATTAACAGCCGCATTGGCTGATTATGAACAAGCATTAGATCTAAATCCCCATCATGTTCGGGCTTGGATTAATCGCAGTATTACTTTACGCGACTTGGGAGACTATGCAGAAGCTATTGAAAACTTAGAAATTGCCATGCTGTTTGGTCAACTCAAAGGCAACATTTGGGCGGAACAGGGACGGACTTATCATCTCTGGGGTGATTGGAATTGTGCAATTGCGAATTATCGTCGTGCATTGGCAGAACTACCATCTTTAAATCATCAAGATGTTTCCGGTTATCGCTTACGGTTACAAATCGAAAATTGGTTAAACGAGTTGCTCTTTTTTGAAGACTAATTTAGTAGATGGCTTAATTCAGATTTTTAGCATTCAATTGGTAAAACTGACTCAAAAATTTGAGTTTCATGACTAAATATAAAGTTGTATCATTTGGTAGTCACCCTAATAACCGTGATGATTAATATATTTTCTGCACTTTTATGGTGCTGAGTTAGATTGTTCCGTTCCAGTCTGCTCTTGATTCATCAATATAACTGGACGCTGATTAGGGTCAAAGCGAAATGATTTTTGTTGCATAATACTTTTAGCTTCCCCAGGATCAAAGTTGCGGCTAAATTCTGTCTGTAAGTTTTGCACACGCCCTTCCATAACTTTTACTTCGGTACGAACTGTTCGCAACTTATCCTGTTGTGACCAATGATAAGGTAATAATTGTACTAAAGCAGATACTGCTGCTGCACTAATAACTATATTAACTGCTACTTTGGCTGTAGTTTCCAGTGCCATTATTTGATAAGCACGTTGGCGTAAATGTCGTTTAGGTCTTGGTACAGTTCGGCGTTGTTCTACGGGCTGGAGAGGAGGTTTAGATGGTTGAAACGCATTCATGGTGCTAACAAAAAACTCGCTGATTTACGGTAATTACCGTCAAAAGCAAACAGGTGCTAATTGCGGCTTAATTTAGCTGCCATATTACTCCATTTTCTGGAAATTTATACAAGTATGAAGATGAATAAAATATTACCTAGTAAAGTAGGGGCGATTCCTAAAATTCCCATAGTTTAGAACTACAAGTATTTGAAATCTACTCCTACTTATGGATTAAGCACCTGTAACAGCGTTACACTGGTGTTATTTGTATAGTTCTGTAGCTAAACGCCAAGCTAGAATTCCTGGAATTAGCGCTACAGCTAATGCAATGTAAACTTGGGTATCTGAGATAGGCATGATGGAAATCCTCCTAAGTTGAACTTGATTTTCAAGACTCCGTTTACTACTTTTCACTGTTTTAGCAGGATTAGGAAACATCTTGTTACAAGATGCAACAAAAACTGGGGATTGGTCAGTTGTCAGTAGGGGCGAAGCATTGGGAAGATAAATTATCGGTCATTGCCAAAAATAGTTCTCCAAATGCTTCGCCCGTACAGTTGTCAGTAGGGGCGAAGCATTGGGAAGATAAATTATCGGTCATTGCCAAAAATAGTTCTCCAAATGCTTCGCCCGTACAGTTGTTAGGAAGTTTCCCTATTCCCTTAATTTATGACTTTATCGCTTGGTATTGACTTTGGTACTTCTGGCGCACGGGGTGTGGTAATTGATGAAGAAGGTCGGATTCTGTCCGAAATGCGCCATTGTTGGCAGGTTGGGACTGTTGATTGGGTTCAATGTTGGCAACAGGCTTTATGGAGTCTATTAGGGCAAATTCCGGGGGTGTTAAGGGGGGAAATCGGAGCGATCGCTATTAATGGGACTTCTTCCACTATTTTACTGACTGATGGGGCTGGAAAGCCTGTGGACGCGCCACTATTGTACAATGATGGTCGGGGTGCAGTGGTTTTAGAACGATTGAGCAGGATTGCGCCAGCAAATCACACTGTATTAAGTGCTACATCTAGTCTAGCGAAACTCCTCTGGATGCAAGAATTACCTTCCTTTGCAAAAGCCAGATATTTATTGCATCAAGCCGATTGGCTGGGATTTCTCTTGCATGGAAAGTTAGGTATTAGCGATTACCACAACGCCTTAAAATTGGGTTATGACGTGGAAAAATTGCAATATCCAGCATGGTTGGAACAGCTAGAAATTCCCCTCCAGTTACCGCAAGTCTTAGCGCCGGGTACAGCCATTGGTGAATTACTTCCCCAGATTGCGGCCGATTTTGGCTTTAAAGGCGATTGTTTAGTGGTTGCTGGCACAACAGATAGTATTGCGGCTTTTCTAGCCAGTGGAGCTAAATTTCCGGGGGAAGCGGTAACTTCGCTGGGTTCAACTTTGGTACTAAAACTTTTAAGTCGGCATAGAATCGAAGATGCGCGATATGGAATTTATAGCCATCGTTTAGGAGATTTGTGGTTGACTGGAGGTGCATCTAATACGGGTGGTGCTATTTTGAAACATTTTTTCAGCGATGTTGAGTTGGTGAGGTTAAGTGCGGAAATTGATCCAACTCAAGCCAGTGTGTTAGATTATTATCCATTATTGAAACCAGGCGATCGCTTTCCCATTAATGATCCCCAATTATTACCCAGACTAGAACCACGTCCAGATCAACCTCAAGAATTTCTACATGGTTTATTAGAAAGTATGGCTAGAATAGAAACTAGAGGATATGAACTATTACAAAATCTAGGTGCAGATCCTTTAACTCATATTTATACTGCCGGTGGTGGTGCTGCTAATTCTACTTGGACATCTATTCGTCAACGTTGTTTAAAAGTACCAATTGTTTCATCAATTAATACAGAAGCAGCTTATGGAACGGCACTTTTGGCAATGGGGAATAAATTAATAGAAAAACGAACCACAGAGGACACAGAGGACGCGGAGGAATGAGGAGGGAAAGAATTATTTATAAGTTGTAAAGTTAAGTTTAATTCAGTATTCAATTGTTAATTTATATGGTTATGAATCTAATCACTAAGCTAGTTTCCCAAATGTATAACAATTTCAAGTTTCCGCAAATCTTGGTCTTTGGTTTGATTATTACTAGCTTGTTTGCCTGTGGTTTAGATGTCACTGAAAATAGTACATCTGCAAATGCTAAAAATCCCGAACAGTCACAATTAAACCAAAATACTTTACCTAAATCTATTTCTCAAAAATTGCTAAGGGATGCTGCTAGAGTTTCTGGGGTGAAAGTTTCTAATTTGCAAATTACTCAAGTTACATCTACTATTTTTAGCAATCCCTGTAATTTTCAATTTGGGGAAGTTTGCACAAGGGAATATAATCCTATTCCCGGTTGGATTGTAATTGTGCAAGTCAAAGAACAATCTTGGACTTATCATGTGAATAAATCCGGTTCACAAATTCTTCTAGATCCGAAAATTAGCAGTAATCAATTACCGAAAAAAATTGCTAATGCGGTTTTGAGTAATGCTTCTAAACGTTCTGGTTTAGCAGTAAGTTCTTTGAAAATTACCCAGTCAATTCAGAAAACTTTTAGTAATTCCTGCGTTTTTAATTTTGGTGAAGTCTGCACCCAGAATTTTGCTCCCATTAAAGGTTGGGAAGTAATTGTCAAAGTTAAAAGCCAGTTTTGGACTTATCATGTAGATATCACTGGTACACGCATTGTTTTAGATCCTCAAGTTACTAAGATTTAAGAATCAAACACATTTTAACAACGCTGCTTTAAACTCAGCCGCAGTTTGAAAATAAATTTTTGGCTTTTCTGTTAAAGCCAAATCTATCACTTCTGCTAATTTTTCAGGAATACTACTATCACGTTGACGAATGGGGACAGCCTCATTTCTTAGCACACAAGTCCAAGGTTCACCGACAAAATCACGGGGGAAATATCCCGTTAATATATTATATAAACAAGCAGCACTTGCCCACACATCAACCTCTGGTAAGGAATTTTTTAAATCTAGTAATTGTTGACGACACATAAACGCAGGAGTCCCCATTTTCGCACCTGTGAAAGTGTGTCCACTTAAACCTGCTAAATCAAAAGCTTTGGATAATCCATAATCTCCTATTTTCGCCACCATTTTACCGTTGATATTGGTGATAAAAATATTATTCGGTTTTAAATCTCGATGTACTAAACCTTTTCCTTTTCCTAGTCTTCCGTCTGCTAATTTCACACAAGGAACTTCAACATTATGGGTATAGATTAACCCGTCGAGAACTTGCAGAATAATATCAACAGCTATATTAACAGGTAAACGTCCTCCTAATTTCTCCATCAAATCCCAAACATCCCCACCTTCGCAATATTCCATTGTGAAGAAAAAGGTATTTTCTGCATAGCCATGATCTAACATTTTCACCACATGAGGATGTTGTAAATATTTAGTGTTTTCTGTTTCTCGCAAAAACATTTTTACACCCAGTTCTTTAGCCGCGACTTTAGGCAACATTAACTTTAGTGCTACCCGTTTTCTAGTGGGGATATGTTCAGCTAAAAATACTTCTCCACATCCACCTTCACCTAAAGATTTTATAATCTGATAATTAGAAATTTTCTGGAGATTTTGATTACCTTGATTTGCTAAATTTAGGAGATTTTTAATAATTTCAAAAAAGTTCGGTTTATTATTTTCTTGTTCGACTGGAATATAAGGATTTTTCTGTTTTTCCAGTTCTATTTCTGTACTAATATCAAAAATAATATCTCCTACCGCTACCTGATCATTATTGACTAAATCATATTCGGGAAAAATTGCCTTTAATGCTTCTTCTGGAGATTCACCCGCTTTCCTTTGTCCGATTTTTTTACCATTAACAATCGTACCGTTTAAACTCCCTAAATCACGGATTCTCATTTCAGGAGGATTGATATCTAATAAGCAATGATAGCGAGAAACTGTCATATCAATATTATCAGCAATTTGCAAATTGCAATCTTCACCTCTACCGATAATACAACTGCTGCGGCTATCAAATATATATTGTTTTCCTGAAAGTTTCCCTGTAGTAATGGTGAGGGTAACGGTAGATGGCATTTTTTATAGTTGATTATTTAAGTTTTCCATAAATATTATAGTAGGGTTGTGCTTTTTTTGTTCAACCGATTTAGATCCCCGACTTCTAAATTAAATATTGATAAATCACAACATTAATCAAAGAAGTCGGGGATCTTGTTATTAAGATATAAGTTATTTGTATGGGATTTTGGCAAAAAAGAACATTCTCAATTATTGGGGGTTTATTCTCATTATTATTGAGAATTTTATCAATAATCTAACGAGTTTTGGTAATTTCAGCTAGGGGGGTTGACAGTGTTCCGAGTTTCGGGTATGCTTATGATATGAGTGGGAAACTGTGCGCCCATATATATAGAGTTTTTATTTATCAAGATAATTATTTCCCCAATAAATCCCTCCAAGCAGGGAAATAAGAAAATAAAATTTGTCCTCATAACCAAAATACCAAGACGTTATCTCGTATCTGAGAATGAAGATGCAATTACAGTAGATGGAGAACTGGGAAAGATGGTTAAAATCAGCAGATAAATAAGTAATAAGAAATTTCAAAATCAGGAATAATGCACACAGACACAATATTTTATCAAATCTTCCTCACTTTTCACACCCTATTATTTGAAATTCTGGGAGAACCTACAGAAAACGCCACAGATTATAAATTTACCTCTGTGGAAGTGAAAGAAAAAGCATTTCGATTTGATGGAATTTTTATGGCAGATAGTCTAGAAAAACCCATCTATTTTGTAGAAGTGCAATTTCAACCAAAACCGGATTTTTACTGGGAATTAATCGCCGAAATCAACATTTATCTTAATCAATTTAAACCTGTACAAGATTGGCAAGGAGTAGCTTTATTTGCGAAACGGAGTTTAGATGTAGGAGAATTGACTGCTTATCAACAAGAATTTATTAATAGTGGGAGAATTAAACGAATTTATTTAGATGAATTACCACCAGGTTCAATTGGTATGGGGTTAATTGAGTTAATTGTCAGTAAGGAAGCACAAGCACCGGAATTAGTTAAAGCTCTCTTGGACAGAACTAAGACAGAAGTTGAGAATGACAGAGAAAAACAAGGTATTATAGAATTGTTGGAGACTGTTTTATTGTCCAAATTTTCACAATTAAGCCGTCAGGAGATAGAAGCAATGTTTTTAGTGAGTGATATTAAGCAAACAAGGGTATATCAAGAAGCCAAGCAGGAAGGGAGAGAAGAAGGTAGACAAGATGGTGAGATGATTTTATTGATACGTCAGTTATCGAAAAGATTTGGAAAATTGAAAGATATTTACATCGAAAATATCAACAGTTTGAATATAGAACAACTGGAAAAGCTGGGAGAAGCATTGTTGGATTTTACAGATATTAATGACTTGAAAACATGGTTAGAATCTGAGATAGACAAGTAGGTTTATTTAATTGTCTGATAGCGAAGCGTGGCGTAGCCATATCAGGATATCCAGGATTTTAGGATTTACAGGATGTTGGTTTGCGTTGAAGTTTTTTGGATGTCAGGATTTTTGTGATGTGGGGAATTTTTTAGATATTATTTGATTGATGATCAAGATTCTCATTTAATAAACTATCCTATTCTGCAAATAAAGCTTCTAAATCTTGACGACCATTTACGACTCTAAGAATTTCCACATTATTATCAACAACTTGATAAAAAATGATGTAACCATTTAAAGGAAGTCCACGCATTCCCTGTCTTATGTATTCGTAACTGCGTCCCATATTAGGAAATTGCAGTAATTTTTCACACTTTTTTGTGAAATCTTGAAAGAGTATTTCTCCCGCTTCAATATTTCTGTTTAAAAAGTATTCAGAAATGCTATCTAAATCTCGAATTGCTAGAGGTGAAATCAAACATTGATTCATTTTTTCTCCTCTCGCGCATGACGAAATTTTGCCTGTATCTGTTCAACAACTGTTTCTAAAGGAACTCCTTCCCCTCGTTCTAGTTCTGCTGCGGCTTCATTAACTTTAATTTTCACATCTTCTACCCAGTCTTCATATTCTCGTTGTTTTTCTTGTAAAAGTTCTAGAGCTTGATTAATGACTGCTTCAGCATTAGGAAATCTCCCTTGAGCTAACTGGTTTTGAATAAACTGTTCTTGTTCTGGTTTTAGGGTAATATTCATGGTCTATTTCCTATAACTGATAATTTTCATTATAAACGTAATTGTCAGAATCGCGATGTCCAGGATTTGAGGATGTACAGGATGTTATTGAATGATTTTTGGTGGGGAGTTGGTGATTTTTAATTGTCTGAATCAGGATTTCCAGGATTTGAGGATTTACAGGATGTTGTTGGATGATTTTTGGTGGGGAGTTGGTGATTTTTATTTGTCTGAATCAGGATATCCAGGATTTGAGGATTTACAGGATGTTGTTGGATGATTTTTGGTGGGGGGTTGGTGATTTTTCAGGATGTTTTTGAATGATTATTTTTGAATAATTTAAACCATCTATAAATTACCATCCTGTTAATCCTTTAATCCTGGTTATCCTGATTCTGACAAATACAACTTTCATCACCAACAAACCATCTAAAAATTACCATCCTGTACATCCTTTAATCCTGGAAATCCTGATTCAGACAATTGAGAATTTCAGATACCCGACAATTTTTAACAATCTTCTCATTTATCACATTAATTATCGCAGAAGTCGGGGATCTTTAGATGCAAACTAACATCCTGTAAATCCTTAAATCCTGGATATCCTGATTCAGACTTAATAATTTTCTGTAATCTTTAAATGTTACAACTTTCAAGTCTCGACGCGAGAGAAGAGATCCCAAACCCCCCCACAACACCAACCCACCAACCACCACCCCATAACCCCCCCACCCCGTAACGGGCGGGGAAGTGGCCTTCTGGTGCTTTCTTGTCAAAAGTAATATCTTTGTAGTACAACCAGTTGCCTCCTTTTCTCCATCCTACCTTGTCCCCGAACTTCTCCCAGATGTCTGAGTTATATTGTCTCGTTCCACCTAAACCCTGATAAATGCGTTTCTGCACAGAAAAACCAAATTTACCATCACTGTATTTTACCCACAACTGGTCAATGGTACGAAGGTCTTCACAGGGAAAATTATCAATACTCTCAACATCTAACCAACCTTCCTCTTCCCGTTTCGCAACTGCTAACATTACCCGCGCTGTTTCCTCGTCTGCTTCCTTCCATTTTCCAGCTTTGAGTAAGTCACGCAGTTTCTTATCGTCCATTCCACAGGATGATTTTAATTGTACTTCTTGGTTTATTGGTTGAGGTGTGGAATTTTGAGGAATGAAAATTTCTTTCATCTTAGATAAGAAAGAGGAAGAATTTTCAAGTTGAGGAGTAGGGATATTTTTCTGCTGTCTTTCCTGCACTGAAACAGGATTATTATTAACAGGTGGTGGTATGGAAATATTCACAACAGGTTTAACCACTAAACCCAATATTTCCCGAAACTCCCGCACTGTTTGGGGACGGTTGACTGGTTCTAACTCCATCCCTTTGAGAATAGCAGCATTTACCTTGTCGCTAATCTGTTGATTAAATTTTTGCGGTGGTGATAATTTGACATCTTCCTCAGCGCGATAATTAGCAGGAATGGGAACTCTATTTGTTAATAAACTATATAATGTCGCCGCTAAAGCATAAACATCAGTATAATAACCAAAATCTCCACGCCGTTCATATTGTTCTATGGGTGCATAACCTTCCGTTTTCGTCGCTGTCATGCTTCTGATTTTACCAGGTTGAAATTCCCGCGCTAACCCAAAATCAATTAATACCGCTTCCTTGCTTTCCCGTCGCAACAAAATATTATTGGGTTTCACATCTCGGTGTAAAAGTTTCCGTTCATGAACACATTCTAAAGCTTGTCCGATTTGGTCAATGTAGCGCAAAGCTTCGGTTTCTGACAAGTAACCATTTTCAGCCGTGTAGTTTTCCACATAAGCTGCTAAATCATCACCGTCAATGTGTTCCATGACAATAGCCCAAAGTCCATCTTCGGGAAAATTGTCGTAAACTTGGACAATATGGGGATGATAGCATTTTGATAAATCTAAGGCTTCTTTTCTAAACCTCTTTTGTCTTTCCGCAAAGTCTGGTTTTTCGCGTTGTTCGCGGTTGAGGGTTTTAATCACAACCAACCTGTTTTCTTCTGTATCTTCTGCAAGATAGGTTTCACCAAAGCCACCGCCACCGATCGCTCTTTTAATGATATACTGTCCGTTCTGTAGTGGGGTGTTAGGTGTCCAGGTTTGCATATTGTCAGAATCAGGATGTCTGGTTACTGAGCGAAGTCGAAGTACAGGATTGGGAGAGAAATTAATAATTAGTATAACATCCGCGTTTATCTGCGTTCATCTGCGTTTAATTGTCTTAATCAGGATATCCAGGATTTAAGGATGTACAGGATTTAGATCCCCGACTTCTAGGATAATTTATTTTGATACAGAATCACCGATAAAAGAAGTCGGGGATCTTTAGTTATTAGTTTAAAAATTGACTCTATATATGCGCGGATATATTTCTACTCCTAACATTAGTGTAAACCAATTATCGCATCTTGTCAAGTCTTGATGTCAAGAATCATATAAAAAACTGAAAATCAAAAATCTCCACCGCAAACCAACATCCTGTAAGTCCTAAAATCCTGTAAATCCTGATTCAGACAATCCAAAAGTTTACTATATATGCGCGGACAGATTTCCACTCCTAACATTAGTGTAAACTAAAATTTTCTCCTTGTCAAGTCCTGAATTAAGATATTTTGGGAATCCTTGCCGATCTTGCCAAGGGGGCATACAATTTGCCTTTTCTCATATATAATAGTAGATTGTGTTGAATTAAAGCCAGACCATGCCTAAATTAAAGACTCGCAAGGCTGCGGCGAAGAGATTCCGCGTCACCGGTACCGGTAAAATCGTCCGCCGTAAACCGTTCAAAAACCACTTGTTAGAGCATAAATCCTCTAGCAAAAAGAGCAATATGTCCAAGATGGCAATTGTTCATGAACGGGACGAACCTAACGTGCGTTTAATGCTTCCATATTTGTAAAAGATCACAGGTAATAAGATATGACTCGGGTAAAACGCGGTAATGTAGCTCGTAAACGCCGCAATAAAATTCTCAAATTAGCTAAAGGTTTCCGTGGTTCTCACTCAACTTTGTTTAGAACCGCTAACCAACAAGTAATGAAGGCTCTTCGCAGTGCTTACCGCGATCGCAAAAAGAAGAAGCGTGATTTTCGCCGTCTGTGGATAGCGCGGATTAATGCAGCTTCTAGACAACACGGTTTAAGCTACAGCCGTTTGATTGGTAATTTGAAAAAGGCCAATGTGGAACTAAACCGCAAAATGTTGGCACAATTGGCAATTCTTGATCCTGCAAGCTTCGCTAAAATTGCCGAACTCGCTAACTCGGTTAACGGATAAAGGTGGCAACGGATGAATAACGGATGTAACAGATGGCACTTCGGAGAATTGAAAATTAAAAATCAAGAAACTTTTTGGCATTTTTAATTGGAGTAAAACGCAGAGCGATTATGAATAAGTTACATCTGGTATTATCCGCTACCCTATTTTTGATTTTTTGGCTGTCTTTTCTCAGTGGAAATTTAACTGCATCTGCCGCAACAATGGCGGAAATTCAGCAGCGAGGCTATTTAAATATGGCAGTTAAGGATAATCTTCGTCCTTTGGGATTTAGGGATGACAAGGGCAATTTACAAGGGTTAGAGATTGATTTAGCCAAACGTTTGGCCAGTGATTTGTTGGGTAAAGCTGATGCTGTGAAATTGCAACCAGTAGCCAATAGCGATCGCTTACCTGTAGTATTTAATCAACAAGTTGATTTGGCTATTGCTGGAGTCACAGCCACAGAGTCACGTTCCCGCATTGTTAGCTTCAGTGTTCCTTATTATTATGATGGGGCGGCAATAGTTACAAAAAATACATCTATTCAAGAATTAAAAGATATAGACAAAGGGAAAATAGCCGTTCTCAACAACTCTAGCACTGTTGGATACTTAAAATATTTTACACCGTCTGCTGAATTGGTCGGCGTAAATTCTTACGCCCAAGGCTGGGAAAAAATAGAAAATAATCAGGTAGATGGTTTTGCAGCGGATGTCAGCGTTCTTAGTGGTTGGGTGCAAGTACATCCTGAATATCACATATTGACAACTAAATTATCAGCACAACCATTATCTGTAGTTATGCCAAAGGGATTGCAGTATGATGAGTTAAGACGTAACGTGAATGAAGCGATCGCTCGTTATACAGTTACAGGTTGGCTAAAAGAACGGATAGAATATTGGGGATTGTAGTATTTTAGTGAGAAATATACAACCTAATAACTGATAATAGATAGGGTATTTTAATAATTTGTATTTGTAGAAAATGGATAGCAATTTAGTCGTCATTTATCTGTCAATTTTTGTTGGTTTACTTGCATTTGCAGGTGTGAGTGTTTTTCGTCAAGTATTCAAAACCCGCAAACTTGAAAACTCTCTAGGTAAGTTAAAAAACAAATTAACTAAAGAAAAAGGTACGGCTCAAGAATATTATGAATTAGCTAGTATCTATTCAGAAAAAAAAGTATTTAGTCAAGCCATACCCCTATTTCAAAAATCTCTCAAAGCAGCCGAAGAAGAGGGAGAAGAATCTATTGCTCCCATTTACAACGGTTTGGGATATGTTTACTTTGCTCAAGAGCAATATGACTTAGCAATTCGTCAGTACAAAGAAGCGATTAAATTGAACCCAGATTATGTATCAGCCTTAAATAATCTCGGACACGCTTATGAGAAGAAAAAATTGAATGCTCAAGCCTTGGAAATGTATGAAGCAACACTCAAATTATCACCTAATAACCCCGTTGCTAAACGTCGGGCTGAATCTTTACGTCGCTTAGTTTCTATATAAGTAAATTATCTCGTTCCCAGTCTCTGACTGGGAATGCTATCACAGAGGCTCTGCCTCAACTTTTATCAAAGGCAGAGCCTTCTAGAATTCATTCCCATACAGAGTATGGGAACGAGGAAAGTTAAAATATCCTCTTAATCTTACTGTTTCTCATCTTTGTTGAGGAATCAATAAATGTACTTTTTCAGAAAAATGTGCAAGATGATTAAGAGGCTAAATCTTTTTTACAGGCTAACTATTAGCATTATTATTTTCATTAATATCTGCTGGGGATTTTCTAACATTGTATTAGCTGAAGAAGCGATAATTCCACACCCTCTCAACCCCTTAACAGAACAAGAAATTAATACAGCAGTTACCATAGTTAAAGAGCAAAAAAATCTCAGTGAAACCGCAATTTTTCCCATAATTTCCTTACAAGAACCCGATAAAAAAGCAGTCTTAAATTTTACACCTGGTAAATCATTTCTCCGCCAGGTTTTTTTGCAAGTTTATGAAATCGAACTGAATAAAACCTTTACTGGAACAGTTAATTTAAATACTAAAAATCTCACTTCCTGGCAAGAAATACCTCACGGACAACCTGCTATTTTAAACCCAGATTATGCCATAGCTAACGAAGTCGTAAAATCAGATTTACGTTGGCAAATAGCTATGCAAAAACGGGGAATTAAAGATTTTAAAAATGTAGAAATAAGTTGTTGGGGAGCAGGAATACTCAATAAAGCAGAAGCAAAATCTGGTAATCGAATTTGTCGAGCATTATCTTATTATCAAGGTAAACATTGGAATTTTTATGCCCGTCCCATAGAAGGCGTTTTAGTTACAGTTAATTTAAATAAAGGTGAAGTTGATAGCTTTGTTGATAATGGGATAGTTCCTCTTTCCCAAGAAAATTGGGATTATGATGTTAATGCTTCTAGTCAAGTAATTGCACCACCAAAAACATTAAATATTAATCAACCAGAAGGAACAAGTTTCCAAATTAAAGGTAATGAAATTACTTGGCAAGGTTGGAAATTTCGTTATTTAATGCACCCCCGCGAAGGTTTAGTTTTGTATCTTGTCAAATATAATGATGGTGAAAAAGATAGATCAATTTTATATCGTGGTAGTCTTTCAGAAATGGCAGTTCCTTACGGTCATCCTCAGCCCAATTGGTCATTTCGTAATGCCTTTGATGTGGGAGAATATAATTTGGGATTATTAGCAAATAAACTAGAATTAGGTAAAGAAATTCCTGAAAATGGAGTTTTATTAAATACAGTGTTTGCTAATCCTGAAGGAGAACCTTTTACCATACCTGGATTAATTGGTATCTATGAAAGAGATAACGGTATCCTGTGGAAACATTTTAATTACAGAAATCAACAAAAATATATCCGTCGTAATCGTGAATTAGTCATGAAAATGATGGCAACAGTTGATAACTATGATTACAGTATCAATTGGATATTTAGGCAAGACGGTACTTTAGAAGTAGAGAATGAGTTAACGGGAATTGATTTAGTCCAGGGAACAGCCAGCATAAAACAAACTGAAAATAAGTCATTTGGTAGATTATTAGCTAAAAATATCTTTGGTGTAAATCATCAGCATTTTTTCAATTATCGCTTAGATTTAGATATAGATGGACAAGCTAATTCTGTAATGGAAATGAATGTAGAAGCGTTACCAATGGGTGATAAAAACCCGTTAGGCAATGCCATAACTGTAGAAGATACTCCACTAAAAACCGAAAAATCTGCTGTGCGTGATATGGATATTCAACACAGTCGAGAATGGATGATTGCTAGTGCAGATAAACAAAATAATTTAGGTGTTTCACCTGCATATATGTTAATGCCAGGAGGAAATACAATTTTGTATGCGGTAGAAGGTGCCAATATTAGGAAAAAAGCAGGTTTTGCAACTCATCATTTTTGGGTGACAAAATATAAACCCAATGAAATGTATGCAGGTGGAGATTATCCCAATCAAACGCAATTGGGGGAGGGTTTACCAAAATATATTGGTGATAATGAATCTGTGAATAATGAAGATCTAGTTGTCTGGTACACAATGGGAATCACTCATATTCCCCGTCCAGAAGATTGGCCTGTAATGCCCACTCACCGCGTTGGTTTTAAATTGATGCCCAGGGGATTTTTTAAGAGGAATCCCGCGATTAATTTGGGTGAGTGAAACAAAAATAATATGTAATTTATTCACCCAGAAAAAAAGAAGCCCAGAAATAAATTTTGGGCTTCTCATGTCCCCTTTTAGGGCGCAAGGGCGTTACCACGAATTAAGCTACCAAGAGTTTTGGCAGTAATTTTTAATTGGGTGAAGGGGTTAGCGGGAACTACAGTTTTATAAAGATAACTATCAAAAGTTAGCTTTTGTACATCCATGTCATCACACATTTCTACAAATGCTTCGCGGGTAGCATCGGAACGATAGAAGACGTTTTGGAGAATGTCTAATACTTTGTAGGTGAGTCCGTATTTCTTATCCCAACGTTTCAGGTATACTTTGAGGTCGGCTTCTGTGGGAATCCGCGCACCGCCGTTAGCTGCTTCTACAATGGACTCGGCGCACATTCTGCCAGATTTAGCCGCAAAATAAATACCTTCACCAGAAGACTTGGTAACATAACCAGCAGCATCTCCTACCAAGGCTATGCGTCCAACAACGCGACGGGGACGGGGATGTTCCGGGATGGGGTGTGCCTCTATTTTGATGATTTCACCGCCGGCTAGTTTTTCAGAAGCACGGGCGCGAATACCAGCTTGGAATTGTTTGATTCTGGCTTTGTTGATGTGCATTGTGCCAGTACCTACCGCTACGTGATCATATTTGGGGAATACCCAAGCGTAGAAGTCGGTAGAAACATCATCGCCAACGTACATTTCGGCGAGTTCATTGTAATAGGCCATTTTGTCTTGGGGAAGACGAATACGTTCTTGGAAAGCGATCGCATAATTGTAATCCCCAGCACCCATATCCTTAGCAATGCGGGAATTTGCCCCGTCCGCACCAACGATTAAATCCACTTTCAGGGTTTTAGTAACGCCCTGCGCTCCTTCTCCTGTATGGTCAACGTAGTGGATTGTATAGGGGTCAGACTTGCCGGCAGGAATATCAACTTTATGAACAGTGGCGTTAATTAAATTTGCCCCTAATTTTTCCGCCCGGTCTCGCAAGAAGCCATCCAACACTTCTCTGCGGCACATTCCTATGTATTCATCTTGATTTATTAGATTGATATCAACCTCACGATTAGAGGGAGAAATCATTTTCATTTTGCGGACTTGACGGTCAATAATTTCTGGAGGTAAGTCAAATTCCTTCACCATACAGAGGGGAATAGCACCCCCGCAAGGCTTGGCGTAATCTAGCTTCCGCTCAAATAAATAGGTTTCAATCCCAGCTTTAGCTAGTGTTTCAGCAGCGCATGAACCCGCAGGTCCTGAACCAACAACAGCAACCCGTAGTGTCAAAGGTTTTCTCCCAATTATAAACATTTTCCCAAAGTATCCTATCACGGACTTTTGGCTGAATTCCTTCTATAGCTCTATGTTTTGATAGAAATGCAATATTCCTTAATATTTCGATATAAAAACCCCACATTTCTTATCCTATAAGTAGAGATTAATCAATGGTAATTAACAATACCTTCACTATTTTCTGTTGATGAATTTATTGAGTGTTAAAGGCGTTAATGGTAATTATGGCGGTGAAGCTTACCGCACTGGCGAACTTCGTAAGGTTTGTGGTAATATTATCCAACGCATTAAATTAGGTGGGCGTTCCAGTCATTTTTGTTCTCAATTTCAAAGTTAGTGTTAAATTCATATTTCTGTCTTCAAATCAACTTAAATGACTCGCTTTATCCATGATCAATTTGCCAAACAATATCTAACTGAACTATTAACACCCTATGGTCAAGTAGAAACCAGTAAAGATATCACAGCAGAAGTCAGACAAATTGACGTTGTATTTATTCCTTCACCCCAACCAACACAAAGCCTGGAAGCCCTAGGAATATTGGGACGGATGGTGAGAAATTATGCTATATTCGAACCATTCCGTAATGCTGTCACTAAAAGTGAAATTCGCAGTTGCATGGGTAAATTATTTGACATCCATGGAGACATAGAGCGTCAATCTAATCGCAATAATAACCGTATAAATGAAGCCGAATTACCCCGGCTATGGATTTTTTCTCCTACTGCGTCAGCGGAACTTCTCACAAGTTTTAATACAACTGGAGATGAAGAAAACTGGGGAAAAGGGATTTATTTTTTGGGAGAAGGCTTAAAAACCGTAATTATTGCGATTCACCAACTCCCCAACACACCAGAAACCCTATTTCTGAGAATTTTAGGGAAAGGGAAAGTACAACGACAAGCGGTTGAAGAATTAGAAGCACTGGCAAATAATAGTCCCTTCCTTGCGGATGTCATACAATTGGTACATAACCTAATTGCTGTGTTATCTGCACGTCAACGACAAGAACACGATATTGATAAAGATGATCAGGAGTTGATTATGAAATTATCGGAAATGTATCAACAACAATTAGAAGCACTTAAAAAACAAGGACTTCAAGAGGGACTTGAGGAAGGACGACAAGAAGGACGACAAGAAGGACGACAAGAAGGACGACAAGAAGGACGACAAGAAGGACGACAAGAAGGACGACAAGAAGGACGACAAGAAGGTGTAGAAAGGGAACGACGCGCTATGATTGAAAGTATCATGCAAGTCCGGTTTGGACAGGTTGATTCTCAGCTACAAACAATTATCAACCCTCTAATTGCCATGAATAGAGAAGAATTTACTCCTTTGCTTCTACAATTATCTCGTGAGGAGTTATTAGCTAGATTTGCACAATAATTGAGGCGAAAATCAGCAACCCCCCGCAGAATTTACAAATAAATCAAAGCGCGAAAATAGAGAATTGGGGGGTTGACAATTGCTTTGGGATTTGTTATCATGAAGTTGATAAGGAAGAACTATCTTGAACTAAATATTAATTTTTCCTAAACCGCTTACTACCAAAATAGGCGGTTATGTTTTTTGAGGAAAGAAATTACCTTTGTGTCTGGGTACAAGATAAAATTTTGAGTAAAAGCGTTTATTTTGGAACGAGGGGAATTTATGGCTGTTAAAAAAGGAAATATGGTGCGGGCTATTCGGGAAAAGTTGGAAAATAGTCTAGAAGCTAAAGCTAGTGATTCCCGCTTTCCTAGTTATTTGTTTGAAACTAAGGGGGAAATTGTCGATATTAAGGGTGATTATGCTTTGGTGAAGTTTGGACAAGTGCCAACGCCAAATATTTGGTTAAAGTTAGAACAGTTGGAAGAGTTTGTTTAATTGGTAATTGTGCTTTAGCTTAACCGACAGAAGCCCCACGCCTGACCCTAAGGGCAGCGTGGAACTACCCAACAAGTGGTAGAATCAAGATTCAGCCCCAATTCCCTCCCTAATGTATATTGCGGTTGGGAATCTAAGGTTGATAAGGTTTATAATGTATAGGTGAAATTTTTCACCAACATACCAGGAACTAAACTTCCTCCTAATTGTCGGCTTTCGTAAGTTCCGACTTCGGGAATAAATTCCTGGAAGTTTGTTAAATCAATGAGATTTTCTGCGCTCCAAAAACGATAGAGACTTTCATCAAAGCGTAGGTTAGCAATGGGGGCAATAATTTCGCCGTTTTCTACCCAAAAGCAAGCATAACGAGTCATCCCTGTAATTCTCCCAGATGGGCGATCGCTCCAGTTTAAATAATGTAAATTAGAAACATATAACCCTGTATCTAAACTGGGTAAAATCTTCTCAAATGCCAAATTACCAGGATTAATTTCGGGAGAACGTAAGGTTTCTGAACCATTCGCACCATTAGCGGGTTTATGATATTCTTTCGCTGTGCGAGAATTAACTAAGCTATTAATTAAAATCCCTTTTTCAATTAAAGTTAATTCGGATGCAGCCATTTCTCCTAAATTATTAAATCTGGGAACTAAACCACTTTGAAAATTTTCTTTTAAAGTGAATTTTGAAGAAAGTTGTTTTTCTTGACGTGATAAAGCAGCTAAAGCACTATTACCTTGTTGAATACTAGCTTCACTGATAGCACCCCAGGAAAGCATACCCAATAAATCAGCCACCGCAGCGGGAGCAAAATAGGTTTTATATTGTCCTTTTGGTAATTCTTTAACTGGACGAGATAGCATTTCTAGCTGCTGTTTCCCATCATTTATTTTAGCTAAATAAGCAGCTTCATTCCATTCACTGCCGGCAAAAGTTCCTTTTACAGCTTGTCCTGATGCCATAAATAAGGAATAATCTAAATTAAAGGAATCAGTCACAAACCAGTGTTTTTGTCCGCTAGAATCACCATAACCTCTGATGACAATTCCCCCAGCATACATCCCCGTAAAATCTAAATTAGTCACAGTTTCGAGAATACTAGGAACTAATATTTCTGGAGTTAGTAATTTACCAGTATTAATTTCTCGACTGCTATGATTTCCTGATGGTAAAACTAAATAAGGATCAATTGGTAATAATGGTAATTCATCACGTAATTCTTGTAAAGCTGTGGATGATAATTCCCAATCTATATCCCAATTTCCAGTCAAAGGAAACTGACGAAAACTACTGCGTTGATTGGCCATTAAAGTTAGTTGAATCGAACCATCATGAACATAACCTGTTTGTCTAACTTTGGCAGAATTAAAGCGAGTAAATTGACTGCTTTCGCTGCTAAGTCGCACAGTAAAATGTTCATTTTCTGCTTTTTTAATCAGCAGGGTTTCCACAAGTTGATTAAAAGTTTTTTCTAGCGTTGATAATTCTTCTGGTTTCATTTTTTAAATTGTATCTGGATCAATATTTAATTCTCGCAATTTTGCTGCTAAACGTTCTGCTTTTCTAGCTTCCCGTTCTGCTCTTTGGGATTCTATTTCTGCTCTTTGAGTTTGTATTGCTGTTTTTTTAATTTCAGCTTCTGCGGTTTCTTCTGGTGTAGATACTAACTCTCCTGCTGGAGTAAAATACCTCAACAATCCTTGATGGATCCCTAAGTATAAACCTAACTGTTCACTCCATAAATGTCCCTTTTCATTTAGTCCTAAAGGTTGATATTTATTATCAACTAAATGAAAACCTGCAAATTCTAATGTATAAGGGTCAAACCAAAAATAATCCGGTGTGCGGAAAGTATTTTGATAAAGTTCCTTTTTATATTCTCTATCAGTATTAGCTGTACTGGGTGAAAGAATTTCTAAAATGAAATTAGGATATTTACCATCTTCTTCCCACACTATCCAGCTTTTGCGGGTTTTGCGTTCAGTTTCCAAGACCACAAAGAAATCAGGACCTCGGAAATATTCTGATTTTTTCTGGTTAGGACTATAGTAAATACTAAGATTTCCCGCAGCATAGAAATCATATCTATCTTTCCACAACCATTTGAGACATTTAATTAAGAGCATAATCTGCTCTAGGTGCAGTTCTGATTCCACGGGAGGTTCATCACTATATAAATCACTAGGAGGAAAGATGACATCTGCGGAGATGTCTTGTTGAAGTTCTAATTCTTGAGCAATGATCATATTGATATGGCATCAAGTAGTTACTTGTTCATTGTAGCATTAATTAAACTTTGCGCCTTTGCTCCTTTGCCTCTTTGCGCGAAACATAATTCATTAACCACCACCAAAAACCTCCACATTTGCAAATTCACAAACTGGTGAACCATGACCTACAGAAATGGCTTGATTTGGTTCTCCTTTACCGCAGAAAGATGTACCATATATTTGCCAATTAGTATCATTACCAACTTTAATTAAACTATGCCAAAATTCTGGCGTAGTGGCACGATAGTTAGGATTACGAAGGGTTTTAGTAAGTTTACCGTTTTCAATTAATTTGGCATATTCACAACCAAATTGAAATTTATAACGTTGATCATCTATTGACCAAGAACGGTTAGATTCCATGTAAATCCCATGTTCTATTCCTGAGATAATTTCCTCAAAGGTGGCGTTTCCTGGTTCTAAATTCAAGTTAGCCATTCTGTCTATGGGGGGACGATTCCAGGAACAAGCACGCGCACAAGCAACACCGGGTAAATCTGCTCTAGCTTGACTTTCTAAACTGCCTAAACCCCGTTGTAAAATGCCTTTTTTAATTACATATTCTTTGGTGGCTGCTGCACCAGTATCATCAAAACTATAACTGGCAAATTCACCTGGTACTGTAGGATCAAAGGTGATATTCATCAGCGGTGAACCATATTCTAATTTACCAAAATCATCTTTGGTGACAAAACTACCTCCAGCATAGTTGCGTTCATCTCCTAAAATGCGGTCAATTTCTAAAGGATGTCCGATACTTTCATGAATTTGTAGCATCATTTGGTCTGGTGCTAAAACTAAATTGGTGCGGGTATTTGGACATTCTTCCGCTGTTAATAATTCTAATGCCTGTTCACCAACTTTTTGAACTTGATGCCATAAATTATCTTGTTTGAAAAGTTCCCAACCTCCTTGATAAGAGTTTGCATGAGCGCCGTTATTGCTGCGTTGTTGGACGATTATGCCATCTTGAGCGATCGCTCCAAAATGATGACTAAGAGATAGAATATTCTGATATATTTCGGAACCATTACTACTCACAAACCAAGTTTCTTTTTGATCTGTGCCGACGGTGGCTGTAGTTTGAATGATTTTATCGTTAATTTTGAGTTGCTGACAAATCCGAATTAGTAAGTTGTTGATTTCTCCAGGACTAAAAGCGTTAAATGGTTCTAAAAATGGTGAGTTATATTCACCAACTACTTGAGGACGGGTATTTTCACTCAGGGGATATATCCACCATTTACTAGCTGCTAATGCTTGTTTATAGGCGATTTCCGCAGCGTTTTGTAAGCTGGAAATATCTAAGGAGTTGGTGGCTGCATAACCTAAACAACCATCAACTATGACTTCTATCATTGCTCCCATGTTTAATGATTTACCATTGCTTTGGGGTAAACCATCACGCACGGAATGATGGGTTGAAGTTGTTTTTACGGCTCTAATTCCTACCCAGTCAGCGGGGATGTTTAAATGAGAAATTGCGGTTGTTAATTGTTTCCACATTGTGTTAAGTAAAAATTGAGAATTATTTTTTTTGCACGCAGAGACGCTCCAGGCGCAGAGAGGAATTTTAAATTTATTATCTGTGCCAGCGTGTAGCTTATTTCGTATCAATTAAATTAAACTAATGGTCATTTTGTTAAAGGTATAATCTCAGGGTGCCAAAATGTTCCATCTTTTGTGTCAGTTAAGACCACTCCCTTTTCTAAAAGTTCATCACGAATGCGATCACTTTCTGCAAAGTTTTTTGCTTTTCTTGCTTCCCATCTTTTTTGAATTAACTCCTCAATTTCTGCATTACTTATACCATCCTGTTTAGGAGTTTCTGTTTCTGGTTTGGCGGTTAAACCTAAAACTTCTGCTAATGTAATTAGGGTTTGCCATTTTTGCAGTAGTTCGTTAGCTGGGGTTGTTGTTTTTCCTTGATGAACAATGATGTTTCTTTCCCGATTTAGTTCTTTGGCTAATTCAAAAATTATTACTAAACCACCAGGAAAATTAAAATCATCATTAACGGCTTCTTGAAATCTCTCAATCTCGGAATTTTGGATTTGGTTAGATTCATCCCACTCTAGTTTTTTACCATGTTGATGTCCAAATAATAAAGCTTCTTTGATAGTATGCCAGCCGTTGGTTGCTGCCAATATAGCATCATCGGTAAAATCTATGGGTTTACGATATTGTGCCATCATCACAAATAAACGCACGGCCATTGGATCTACACCCCGATCTAATAATTGACGAATGGTGATAAAATTACCCAAGGATTTGGACATTTTTTCCCCATCTACTTTGACCATGCCGTTGTGTAACCAATAATTGGCTAAAGGTTTGCCGGTAACGGCTTCCGATTGAGCAATTTCGTTTTCATGGTGGGGGAAAATTAAGTCAGCACCACCAGCATGAATATCTATGGTATCACCCAAGCGATCGCGTACCATGGCCGAGCATTCTATATGCCATCCGGGGCGACCTTTTCCCCAAGGAGACTCCCACGCCGGTTCACCGGGTTTTGCAGACTTCCACAGGGCAAAATCAAAGGGGTATCGCTTCTTTTGATATTCTGGGTCTTCGACGTTTACCCGTTCACTTGCACCGGCTTGCATATCTTCTAATTTCCGTCCCGAAAGTTTGCCATATTCGGCAAAATTCTGGACTGCATAATACACATCACCGTGAGACGGATACGCAAAACCTTTATGTTCTAAATCGTGAATTAATCTCTGAATACCATTCATTGTATGTGTAGCGCGGGGATATTCATCAGCTTCTTTAATTCCCAACCGCGACATATCTTCAAAATATGCTTGAATATATTTTTCGGCGACAACTTCCATGGAAGAACCTTCTTCTCTGGCGCGTTTGAGAATTTTATCATCAATATCCGTAAAATTTTGGATATAGCGGACATTATAACCGATAAATTGCAGATAACGACGCACTACATCCCAAACAATACAAGCTCTAGCATGACCCAAATGGCAGTAATCATAAACCGTCACGCCGCAATAATACATCTTAACTTTGCCAGGTTCAACGGTGGTAAATTGTTCTTGACGACGGGTGAGGGTATTGTAAATAGATAGGGTCATAATAGAGGAATAAGGCAATCTGACGATAAACAATGATAACGCAAGTTGATGACAATGGCGTAAATGAAAATTTTAGTAGCTAATAATTGGCTATGATTATTGTTAGTAATACTTCGTAATCTTGTCAACACCTGGAGGTAAAGTATGATTCAATCTATCATTTAATCAATGGAGAATATCGAGTTAGTCAATTTAGAGAAAATCAAACTATAGTATCACCAACTTTCCCAGAGCTTACCCTCAGTGTTAACCAGATTTTTCAAGCTGGTATGTAAATATGTTATACCAATTTTATATGAGACGGCACAGAATCATGAAATCCATAAATTCATCCGTCTTCATCTGCGTTTATCTGCGTTTATCTGCGGTCAATTATTCTTGAAATCTGATTCTATACAGCTTCATCTTAATTTGGTATTACTCTAACGCCGAGTGGACAAAATCAAGATAAAATTTAGAATACACCAAAATCCTCCTTTATGACTATGACATCATCAGTTACTACAGAATCTCACCCAATGGCAGCGACCAAACAAGGTTTACCAGTAACAATTATTACGGGTTTCCTTGGTAGTGGTAAGACGACTTTACTCAATCATATTCTCACAAATCAGCAAGGTGTAAAAACTGCTGTGTTAGTGAATGAATTTGGCGAAATTGGTATTGATAATGAATTGGTTGTTTCCACTGATGAAAACATGGTGGAATTAAGTAATGGCTGTATTTGTTGCACAATTAATAATGACTTGGTTGATGCTGTTTACAAGGTTTTAGAAAGGGAAGAAAAGCTAGATTATCTAGTTGTAGAAACAACTGGTTTAGCAGACCCTTTACCCGTAGCTATGACATTTCTGGGTTCAGAATTGCGAGATTTAACTCGGTTGGATTCTATTATTACTGTAGTTGATGCGGCAAATTATAGCTTAGATTTATTCAATTCTGAAGCGGCTTTGAGTCAAATTACTTATGGTGATGTCATTATTCTCAATAAAACTGATTTAGTTGATGAAACCACTTTGCAGGAATTGGAGAAAAAAATCAACAATATTAAGGAAGGTTCCAGAATTATTCGCACGACAAAATCCCAAGTTCCCCTACCTTTAATTCTTAGTGTTGGTTTGTTTGAATCTGATAAATATTTTGATGACCACGCAGAAGAACATCATGATCATGATGATTGTGGACATGAACATCACGATGATCATGATCATTCTACCTGTGGCCATGACCACCATGATCATCAACATCATCATCATTCTGACCACTTAGAAAATGATGGTTTTATCTCTATTTCTTTCCAAAGTGATAAACCTTTTTCGATTAGAAAGTTTCAACATTTCTTAGATAACCAATTACCCACAAATGTCTTCCGTGCTAAGGGAATTATGTGGTTTGATGAAAGTCCCCAACGTCATATTTTCCATCTTTGCGGTAAACGCTTCACTATTGATGATGATCAATGGAAAGGAGAAAAGAAAAATCAGTTAGTGTTAATTGGTCAAAATCTGGATACCGAAACCTTACTTCAGCAGTTAGAAAACTGTATTTGTCTTCCTTCTATTAGTAAAGGTAAAGGATTTGGGAAGTAGTAATTAAATAATATCCAGAACTCCGACTTCTTCAAGAAGTCGGGGTTCTTGTTTTTTGTCAATGCTATAATACAGCAGATTTCGCTCTAATGAGGTACAAACTTGAATTATAAAACTTTTGTAGTGCGGGCATCTTGCCCGCTGGATATGTACCTCATAACACCGGAAAGTGCTGTATAAGGAATTTTATTGGTAATCCTAAACAACCGACAATCTCTGTTTGTAATTTAATTGATCAAGAATATCAAATTAGCAAGTTTCGAGATCATGAACGGATTATTTCCCAAACTTTTCCTGAATTAGATCTTACTGCAAATCATATTTTTAAAGCTTATATATAATCAAATCATAATTTATGAATAAATTGTTCCATGACATACTCCCTGAGAACAGGTTGCAAAGTGTACTTACCCGCTTCTTTCTCTATTAAAGAGCGTGAATATAGCCTTTCTATTGCTTGTAAAAGTTGGGATTTAGAAACAGTCGGTAATATATTTTGATTTGGTGCTAAATCAGTAATAGTTGTTAATTGCTGGTCAGTGGACAGACAGTACATAATTTGCCATTCTAGAACCGAGAGGGGATTTAACTGCTGTTCCAGTAAGCTGTTAATATAATTACTGACTAATAATGTATCTTGTTCTAGGAATTTTTCAATATTACCATTAAATAATTCAATGATGGTATTAACAACAATTTTAACTTTCAGAGGATTATTACTATACAGATGACATAATTCAAACTTTTGTTCTTCAGTCCCTAACAATTGTTTTGATTGTATCTGTAGCGACCTGCAATTATAAATCCCTAAACCTGCAATCATCGTTGTTTTCAGCCAGGATTATTTGCAACTATAATTTCATTTGAACCAGAATTAACTGCAACTGAGCCAGGATTAATTGCAACCAGCCTGCAATCATCCGTTTCGACCAGGATTATTTGCAAATAGACTCAACGCTTTGCCAGAACTGAGTTTTCAGTATTGACAGAGGTTTGTTAAAAAACTCATTAGAGAATTTGATAGATTAACTTTGAATTCAAGACCCAAGTTTTTTAACTGAAAAACCAACGGTTTTAGGTTCTCTAAGCCTTACCAGTGTGGCAGTAAAGAAAACATTCGTTTGTTTTACTTTTATAGTTGCAGATAATCCTGGTTCATACCGATGATTGCAGGTTGGTTGTAAATAATTCTGGTTCAGTTGCAATTAATCCTGGCTGAAGCACAATTATAGTTGCATTTAATCCTGGTTTGAAAGTGTCTTAATTGCAGGTTTGAGTGATTAGTATTGCAGGTCGCTACACATAATTGTAAATCGCTATCATATAGTTTATGAGACATCTTTTAGGTGTACTCCCATTAATCAGCCATACTACTACTGTAACTTACAAATTTTTTGTGATCTGCACTTTAGTACCATAAATTAACTTATTTGTCAACAGTACATTTTTCTCCCAGTCAACTTCCATAATTTCTTGGCTAATTTTTGTCCAAATTTCTCTCGGAAATTGCCGCTAATTTATGAAGTTTTGTATTCTTTTTAGGGATTGATTTCTGAAACGACTACAAATAAAGGGTTCTGAAGATCATCTTGTCAGACACACACAAAATTGACAATATAAACACAATTATGAAAATCTCCATAATTGTAGCAAATCGCCGAAAGTATTGCAAGCTCGTTGCTAAATAAAAATAATTCTCAATTAATTATTAAGAAAATCTAAACTTGAATTATGATGAGTTATGAATATTAAAAGTATTGTTATATTTTCATAAGTTTTAATTATATTTTATTTCTACTATAGCTTTAGCAGAATTTGATGCTTATACCCGATTCAAAGCAATGACTGTCACAGGAAACCCAGAAGCAGGTTTAAGAATACTGTCTAAACTTGATAATCTCACAGAATAGCGCGATCGCCCTACCCGTAATCTAAAATAGTACCAAAGAGTAAAAACCGTAAATCTGGATATGACCACAGCTACACCCGTAAAAACTGAATACGAAGCGATTATTGGCCTAGAAACCCATTGTCAACTTAGTACCAACACCAAAATTTTCTCCAACAGTTCCACAGCTTTTGGTGCTGACCCCAATACTAACATTGACCCAATATGTATGGGTTTACCAGGAGTTTTACCTGTACTGAACGCCAAAGTTCTCGAATACGCCGTGAAAACTGGTTTGGCGCTAAATTGTCAAATCGCTCGGTATAGTAAATTTGACCGCAAACAATATTTTTATCCTGATTTACCCAAAAATTACCAAATTTCTCAATATGATTTACCCATAGCCGAACATGGTTGGATAGAAATTGAATTGGTAGATGATGAGGGAAATCCCAGCCGTAAACGCATTGGTATTACTCGCTTACACATGGAAGAGGACGCGGGGAAACTCGTCCACGCAGGTAGTGATAGGCTTTCCGGTTCTACCTATTCTCTCGTAGATTATAACCGAGCTGGTATTCCCTTGGTGGAAATTGTTTCTGAACCTGATTTGCGAACCGGACAAGAAGCGGCTGAATATGCCCAAGAACTGCGGCGGATTGTGCGGTATCTTGGTGTCAGTGATGGAAATATGCAAGAAGGATCTCTGCGTTGTGATGTGAATATTTCTGTCCGTCCGGTGGGACGAGAACAATTTGGCACTAAGGTAGAAATCAAGAATATGAACTCCTTTAGTGCGATTCAAAAAGCGATTGATTATGAAATTGAACGCCAAATTGCTGCTATTGAATCAGGAGAAAAGATTGTTCAAGAAACCCGACTGTGGGAAGAAGGTTCACAACGCACCAGCAGTATGCGGATTAAAGAAGGTTCTAGTGATTATCGTTACTTCCCAGAACCAGATTTAGCCCCCATTGAAGTCACTCAAGCAGAATTAGATTCATGGTTAAGTGAATTACCCCAACTACCTGCGATAAAACGCCATCATTATGAAAATGAGTTGGGACTTTCGGCTTATGATGCGCGGGTCTTAACTGAGGATAAACCAGTTGCGGACTATTTTGAAAGTGCAATATCTAAAGGTGCAAATCCCAAATCTGCGGCTAATTGGATTACTCAAGATATCGCTGGGTACTTAAATAAACAAAAACTCACCATCTCTGAAATTAAACTGACTGCTGTTAATCTAGCAGACGTGATTACTCGCATTGAAAATGGTAAAATCAGCAACGCTCAAGCTAAGGAAAAACTCACAGACTTATTAAATGGAGTTTCTCCAGAAACAGCTTTTGCTGGTCAAGAACTCATTTCAGATCGTACCATTCTCGAACCGATTATTGATGAAATCATGGCTGCTAACGCCCAACAAGTCGAAAAATACCGCAAAGGTAACACCAACCTCAAAGGCTTTTTCGTCGGACAAGTCCTGAAAAAAACCGATAAACGTGCAGAACCCAAACTCACCAATCAATTGTTAGAAGAGAAACTCAATGCCCCAATGTAGGGTGACACCCCTCACCCTGAAAATGGTATAGTGTGATAATAAGACGCAACTTGATTATCAGGAGAGCTAGTTTTTATTGGCTCTCTTTCTTTTTAGAGGGAACAGGGAACAGGGAACAACGGACAACGGACAACGGACAACAGACAACGGACAACGGACAAAAATAAAAAATAGGGGGTTTGACCCCTTGGTGCTAGAATTATATAATGTGCTAAGTAGATGCACCCTGATGATTTTAGAGAGCTATCCAAGTAGCTCTCTTTATTTGCCCTAACTTGGCGACGACAAATGGTAGCAAAGAAAAAATGGAACTATCTAGAAATATTAATAAATGATAGTTTATGGACTGAGATAGAAAGTATTGCTGCTAATGTTGGCAATAAAAGAATTGCAGAAATGACAAAAGATTTATGTTTAATAGAAGCAGCACTAGCAACAGATAAAATTGTTATATCATTGGATGATAATACTGCGAGAAAATTTTTTAGTGAAGCATCTGTAAAAATAGATGAACTCAAGGATATTGTATGGGTAAATCCAGATAAAGTAGATGAAGAACAACCAATTGAATGGTTGAGAAATGGAGCAAAAGTAGAAAGCGATCGCCTACTCATGAAGTATTGTAAAAACAAAATATAGAATCTGTAGGTTGGGTTGACGTAAGGAAACCCAACATTAACCAACAATAATACATAAGTTGGGTTGCATTTCATTTAACCCAACCTACAAACTAAAAATATAAATAACATTCCTAATTCAAGTTATAAATTAACCATTATCAACATCTTCTGAAACAGATTCTAGATCGTCTGAAGCCTTTAAAAGATCATCCCAACTATCTGGAGGATTACCACTTGCAAGCATTTTAGTAAAAATGTTGTATGGATCTGTTTTTGCTCCCTCTTTCCGCAGCGAATATTCATCATTTATCCAAGCATAAATAATAACTTTTTCCGTACTGCTATAACGAAAGAATAAACGAAATCTTCTATTAAATTTAGCTCGAAACCAATGCTTTTTATCTGTTCCTAATGTTTTACCTTGCCTAAATTCTGGTGCGCTGGGATCTTCAGGTATTCGCCTAAAAATAAACTCATTAATATTGTTGAGAAACTTTGTAGCTGGATGTTGCTGATATTCTTCAGGATTTTTTTCTTTAAGTTCCTCAACCTGAATAATTAATTTTTTATATTTTTCACCAAAGGCAGGATGAATTTTTAACGTCCACCCATTAACATTCATACAAACATGAAATCCTCTGGTAATTCTTCATCCAGATCAGCTTCCATACCTTCTGTTAGTATAGAGGCACGATGATACATTTCTTCTGTAAGTGTTTCAAGATTGCTAGAATTTTTCTTGATATCTCTAGCCAGGAAATCTAAGAACGCCTTGACAAAAGAATGCTTTTCCATATTTGGAGACAATATTCTATTCATTCCTAGCGTTTCTCCCTTTTTATGATAAACAACCGTATACTTAGTGAAATGATTTACACCAGTGCGAGAAGAATTTGCATTGTTACGAAGCTTGACTTTCATTAATTGAACGGATTTTTATTGAGATCCAATGATTTATATACTCACTCCTTATAGTACCAGATTTTTCTAAAAAAGTCACTTATAAAATTGTAGGTTGGGTTGACGCGAGGAAACCCAACATCAACCAACAATAATAAATGTGTTGGTTTGCATTTCATTTAACCTAACCTACAAATTACTAATTGCTACATACAACATAGTTGAAAATATTGTATCATATATGTATCGTCTATATAGTTTATTTAGTTATGAAAGTCTTTGATATCTACTCAAAACGGCAAAAAAAACTCCCTGATGTGTATCAGTGTGATAATATTCCTGAGCCTCTCCGTATACAGATTGTTCATATTATAAAGGATCTTATTGATCTTTGTGGGAAAGATAAAAGTGAAGAAGTTTTTCTGCATATTGACAATATGATATGTCGTGAACATGGGAGATTGAGTTTGGTTTCAGATCTCTCATTGGCTTTGAGTCCAGATATTGTGCAATACAATATGAAATACACTAAAGGAGTATTGAATTTTATATTAGAAGAGGAAGAAATAGAACAGGTTCTTTCTAGCGTTGAATTAACCTTTAAATTTTTTGAAAATTTATATAATAAAGGTGATACAACAAAAAATATATCAAATACAATTGATCAATTAATCAAGGAATTGAACTTTAGATTTAGGGAACACGGAGTAGGTTATCAATATGAATCAGGTAAAATTATAAGAGTTGATTCTCAAATGATACATTCTGAAGCAGTCAAGCCAGTTTTACACTTATTAAGTGATCCTCGATTTCAGGGAGCAAATGAGGAATTTTTGAAAGCCCATGAACATTATAGACATGGTAATTACAAAGAATGTCTTAACGAATGTCTGAAGGCTTTTGAAAGTACCATGAAGATTATTTGTAACAAGCAAGGCTGGATTTTTCAACCTACAGATACAGCCAAACCACTTATTAAAATTTGCTTTCAAAATCATCTAATTCCAATTTATTTACAAGATCAATTTTCATCACTCAAGCAAAGTCTTGAAGGTGGTATTCCTACTATAAGGAATAAACAATCAGCGCATGGACAAGGTTCTCAACCTGTTAATGTTCCACAATATTTTGCAGCTTACCAGCTTCATCTAACAGCAAGTACAATTTTGTTTTTGATAGAAGCCGAAAAATCGCTTTCTTAAATACTAAAAACACATATTTTGTAGGTTGGGTTGACGTATGTTACCCAACATTAACCAATAATAATACATAAGTTGGGTTGCATTTCATTTAACCCAACCTACAAAAATATTAACCCAAAACGAAATTCACCAACTTACCAGGAACAACAATCACCTTTTTGATTTCCTTCCCTTCCAGATAACGTTGTCCGGCTTCCGACTCCCGCGCATACTTCTCCAACTCCGCTTTATCAGATTGGGAAGGAACTTGAATAGCACCGCGAGTTTTACCCATAATTTGAATTACCAAAGTAATTTCATCAGCTATCAAAGCCGCAGGATCAAAACTTGGCCAAGTTTGGGTATGCACAGAATTTTTATTCCCCAACAATTGCCATAATTCATCACCAATATGGGGGGCAAAAGGCGCTAACATAATCACCAAAGTTTGCATCCCTTCCGCGTAAATTGGCGAATTATGACAATCAGCATCAGTCAAGGCATTGCTTAACTTCATCAATTCCGAAATTGCCGTATTGAATTGATATTCATCTACCACATCTTCCGTAATTGCTTGAATAGCAATATGAATGAAGCGACGTAAATCTTTTTCGGCTTTTGTCAGTTGTCCGTTGTCATTTGTCAGTTGTTTTGGACTTGCAGCATAATCTGTAACCAACCGCCAAACGCGATTTAAAAAGCGGAATTGTCCCTCAACATCTGCCTCATCCCATTCTAAATCTTTTTCAGGAGGTGCTTTAAATAAAATGAACATTCTCGCCGTATCTATGCCATATTTATTAATCACATCTTCCGGTGCTACACCATTGCCTTTTGATTTGGACATGGTAGCATAGAGACGTTGTAAAGGTTCTCCAGTTTGTGGATCTATAGGATTATTAGCATCAACTAAATTTGAAGGAATCCATTTATCTTTACCACCTTTATTCGGGTTCATGTAAGTTAAACCCTGTACCATTCCCTGAGTTAACAGCTTTTGAAATGGTTCATCAAAGTTAAATAACCCTCTATCTCTTAATACCTTAGTGAAGAAACGCGAATACAATAAATGTAAAATTGCGTGTTCAATTCCGCCCACATATTGATCTACAGGCATCCAATCATTTACTTTACCAGAATCAAAAATCTTTTCCTCATTTTTGGCATCAGAATAACGTAAGAAATACCAAGAAGAATCAATAAAAGTATCCATTGTATCGGTTTCCCGTTTCGCAGGAGTACCGCAAGTTGGACAAGGAACATTTACCCAACTTTCTAATTGTGCTAAAGGTGAACCACCACGACCACTTAATTCAATATCTTCTGGTAATTGTACAGGTAAATCTTTGTCAGCTACAGGCACAATTCCACATTCAGGACAGTGAATAACAGGGATAGGTGCGCCCCAATAACGTTGTCGAGAAATCAACCAATCTCTGAGGCGATATTGTATTCTTAATTTACCAAAGTTTTGGTTTTCGGCAAATTCGATAATGGCTTTTTTCGCATCTACAGAATTCATGCCATTGAAGTCACCGGAATTAACTAAAATTCCCGTTTCTGTATATGCTGATTTTAAAGTTTCTTCTGCACCAATTTCCGGGACAATGACAACTTTAATAGCTAAATTTTGTTCTTTAGCAAATTTGAAATCTCGGACATCATGTGCCGGTACACCCATTACCGCACCTGTACCATATTCATAAAGTACATAATCTGCAATCCAAATCGGTACTTCTTCCCCGGTAAAGGGGTTAATAACTTGACCACCAGTGGGAATACCCCGTTTAGGTTTATCTTCCGCAGTCCGTTCTAACTCGCTTTGGTTGCTGACTTCCTTAATAAAGGCTTCTACCGCTGCTTTTTGGTCTGAAGTTGTCACCACTTGAGTTAAGGGGTGTTCTGGGGCTAATACGACGTAACTCACGCCATAAACAGTATCGGGACGGGTGGTATAAACGCCGATTTTTTCATCTAAGCCCACAATAGGAAATTCTAAATATGCACCGGTGGATTTTCCTATCCAGTTGGCTTGCATTAATTTAACTCGTTCCGGCCAACCTGTGAGTTTATCTAAGTCATTTAATAATTCTTCGGCGTAGTCGGTAATCTTGAAAAACCATTGACGCAGTAATTTACGTTCTACTATTGCTCCACTGCGCCAGGAACGTCCTTCGTTATCAACTTGTTCGTTTGCCAATACAGTTTGGTCAATGGGATCCCAGTTAACTGCGGCTTCTCTTTGGTAAGCTAAACCGGCTTGTAAAAATTGCAGAAATATCCATTGCGTCCATTTGTAATAATCGGGGGAACAGGTAGCAAGTTCAGTTTCCCAATCTAAGGATAAACCCAGACGTTGTAATTGTTGCCGCATTTGGGCAATATTTTGATATGTCCATTTAGCAGGGGGTACACCTCTATCAATGGCGGCGTTTTCTGCTGGTAGTCCGAAGGCATCCCAACCCATTGGATGTAATACCCGATACCCTTGCATCCGTTTGAGGCGGGCAATCACATCTGTAATTGTATAGTTACGAACGTGACCCATGTGCAAGCTACCAGATGGGTAAGGGAACATGGAAAGCGCGTAGAATTTTGGCTTGTTTGTATCTTGAGGGGTTTTATCTAAGCCAAGTTCTAACCATGTTTGTTGCCATTTTTCCTCTATTGCGGCTGGTTGGTATGATGTTTTTTGGGGGGACTCCACAACTAAAACTCCTAATGCTTTTACCTAATCTCGCTATTGTGGCATAATTGTAGATATCAGACATTAAGAGTGAAAATTAAATAATTAAATCAGCTATATAGCGAACTGCTTGCAGCAGCGCTTCGCTATCGCATCCTTCACCCTAAGCATTACCCAGAAAATAAGATACAATGGGCAGAGCGATCGCTATTGTTAATAGTGCAGAAAAATTAGGACGTTGCAGCTAATTAATTGAATTATGTTGCAGCCAAGTTTCTAAATCTGTAACTGAAGTAAAATCTAACAAAGCTTCTCCTAATTCTTCAAGTTTTTCAACAGTTAACTCTTGAACTTTTTGAATTAATAATGAGTCAATTTCCTCAATTCGACGATTTAATTGCCGGATAATTAGACGTTTTTCTTTTTGCAGTCCTTCTTGTAATCCCTCTTGTTTAGCTAGTTCTCTATCTTGTTGGTAAAGTGGTGCTAATCGCATAATCAACTCCTGATCTTCTGTTTGTGAACTTTGATTGATTTTTAAGTTTTTCTGGAGGTTGTAGAGTAGTTCTAAGGTGATTTTGACGTAAGGTTGATTTAATGGTAACGCAGCTAATTCATCAATTGCTCGTTTTTGGACTGTACCTCTACCTAAAAGTCTTAACCACAGTGTTTCTTGAGTTTGGGGTAATTGATGAATAACAACAATTGCGGCGTGTAATGATTTTGCTAAATAGTATATTCCGGGTAAGGAATCTGGTTTTGTTGTCTCGCTAAATCCTGATATGATGTTTTTTGATGCGGTGGGGGTGAGTATCCATAATTTAGGAATCTCAATTTTTGCGGTGGTGGTTTGTTCGCGTTTGGCTGCTCTTCTTAATGCACCTCTGACTTCTAATGATTTTAACAGACAATCACAGATTTCTTCTGTTGATGCTGGATTGCGAAATGGCTCAAAAATAGCTGGTGTTGTGGCTAATTTTCCTAATAATCCTAATAGTTCTACGTTGGTTGTTTGGTTGGGAAATGGTGTAAATAATACGTCTATTTCTCGGATTTCTCCAGCTACTTGACTGGCTGCTTGTACTTCTCCATAAGGTTTGAGTAATTCTTCTAAATAATCTTTTGCGAATTGGTCATGTATAAAGCGTGTCATTTTCGTGTTTACTTTAGAGATATCTGAGATGCTGCCAGATCCCCGACTTCTTTAAGAAGTCGGGGATCTATTCTATGCTATTATCTACTTGACTAAATCTTAAATTTTCTGTATTATTGATAGACTACTCATCAAAAATCCAAAAATTGAACAAGAGAATTTTAAAAATATTTTTTCCGCCTAGCGGCGGGGGGATAGGAAAAAGAATATAGGACAAAAGAGCAAGAGTGTAAAGTGCTACTAAGTCCTCGCCGCAACACTACATACAACCCGAAAACCAATATCGTAGTAGTTGTTATCGAGGAAGGAGCTGCAGCAATAAGCAGAGCGGCAAAATTCAGGATTGTCGTCCCACGAACCACCGCGCAGCAGTCTAAGCTCACTGTTTGTATCTAGCCACGCGCTACCATCAGCGGGAGCATTTATATAGTTTGCGTGCTCATCTTCGCACCATTCCCATACATTACCACACATATCATATAAACCACAAGGGTTTGCAGGAAATTTTCCTACCACTGTGGTTTTTCCTCGATATTCTCCTTTTGCACCACCACCATAGGTGTAGTTACCATCATAATTTGCTAACTCTGTGGAAATTGTTTCCCCAAAATAAAAGGGTGTAGTAGTTCCTCCACGACAAGCATATTCCCACTCAGCTTCACTAGGTAAGCGATAGGCTTTATTTGTCTTTTGGGAAAGTCTAGCGCAAAATTCTTGAGCATGATTCCAAGATACATACTCAACTGGCAGACTATAACCTTTAAAGTTCGATGGATCAGATTCTAAATCAATTTTAACTTTAGGTAAAGCAGCTACAAGTCGCCATTGTTTTTGAGTGACTAGATATTTACCCATAAAGAACGAGGGAACAGTAACTTGATGCTGTGGACCGTGGAATTCGTGATAACCTTCTTCATTTTCTGGAGAACCCATGATAAAAGTTCCTCCAGGAATATATACCATTTCCAGTAATACACCATTTCCTAAATCTTGGGCAAAATACTTGGCACTTTTGGTAATGCGGTTAATTCCTGTCCTATTATTATTTATCTGAGCAGTTTCAAACTGGAAAGTTTTTAACTGATAACTAGATTTATTTTTTTCTGCTTCTGCTTCTCGCTGGCGTTGCAATCTTTCTGCTTCTTGCTGCAATCTTAGTTGTTCGGCTACTTCTGCCTCTCGTTGGCGTTGCAATCTTTCTGCTTCTTGCTGCTTTTGTATCTGAAGCTGTTTTTGATATTCTGCTTCTTTAACAGATGTAATTTCTAACTCAATTGATGCTACATCCTCATCTCTCAAGCCTAAAACATCTTGCTGATAATCTTTGAGTATTTTTAAAGTGTGCTCATCTAGGGGATATTTTTGCTCAACTTCTTCTGCAAAATATTGTTTGTAACTTTGTAAATTTACTAACCGTATACGAAAGGGTTCAACAACTTCCGTTTCTATTTCCTCGGCTTTTGCATCTGTAATTCCCAGAGTTTTCCGTTTTGCTGTTAAAACTGCAATAGCAACGTTTTTCAGTTCACCATTTTGAGCATATTGTTCAACCAGTTTGCGATACTCAGCTTCTGGATTTTTGGGAGCAGAAGCCAATAAAATATTGAATCCTTCCTTATCCAGAATGATATCTGGTGTCATGTTAGGCTTCACCGCTTGGACTTTTGATTTAGCGTAAGCGTGTAGTTCCTGAACTTGAATATTGCCATCGTTATCTGTGTCTGCTGCACCTGTCTCAATTCCCTCAACTAAATATTGAGTATAGAGGGAAAGTGTTGCCCCTTCTTGTGCAAAGGAAGTTTGAGTTGCACCAGAAGATGTAAGCACAACTCGTCCTTCTGCACCTAATTGCTTTTTGATATCTACTCCAATACTTTTTGTGTGCCAACCATTAGCAAAGGCACCACTATAACAAGCATCTAAAATTAAAACTTGTCGTTTGGAATAACAAATTTTTGATTGTGTTTGAATAAAATTTGCATCTACAGCAGTGGCTTCAAAGTTATCTTTTGCTGTGTTGCGAGTTGCTAAATAGAGATGATTATCATCATTAGTAATTCCATGTCCAGAAAAAAAGAATAATAATAAATCCTCTTTACCTGCATTCTTAAACAGCTTTTGAATTGCTATTCTCATAGCTACTGAATCAGGATTCAGCAGCCGTTCTACCTGTGCAAAATTTCCCAAGTTGGGATTTTGCAAAACTCGTTCTATAGCCTGGACATCATTGAGTGCAGATAATAGGGGTGGGATACCTGCACCATACTCACTGACTCCAATCAGTAGAGCCATTTTTTTAGCCATTGTCACCACCCATTGCGGCTAATAGGTCTTTTGCTATTTTTTCGCTTTCTAGCAGTTCTTGGCGGCTTTTGGCTTTGATACTGACTTCTTTATCACCGACTTTGACAGTCAGTTCGATGGGTTTGTCTCCTAAGCGATCGCCCAAAAAGGCTAAAAATGTTTTAATATTTTTTATACTGACTTGCGCTGTCAGCACTCCGATCAAAGTTGCAAAACCTGGCTTACTTCCTGCTTCTGGGTTAAGATCTTCAGCACGGTCTGCTTTTTCCACTTCGTCGGAATCTCGTAATTCCCGCAGCAACTTACTTGCTATTTTTAGCCGTCTGTCATCATCTAATTCTGGGTCATTAACAGCAAAAGTAAATTGAATTGTGTAATCATCTGTCATATTCACCACCACACTCCAATTATTTCCCTAGTAATATAGCATACGGTAAAACTCTCCACTGTCTTGTCAAAAAAAGCCGAGAATTTTTTTGTTCCCTATTTTCTTACTACTCACATTCCGCACTTCATTTTCTAGTACAGACATAAGTGTAATAAGTAACAGAATAGCTTAAATATAAAGTTGCGTAAGAGGATGTTTGAAAAGTGGTATTCCGTAATTTTCATCACATTGCTACCCCCCTTTCCCCTATGCTTTGGGGGGAAACAATAAAAATCCAGTTCCCTCCCCTTTACAAGGGGAGGGTTAGGGTGGGGTAAAAAATATTTGATACATCAACCATAACTTTTCAAACACCCTCTAAATCCTGTTAATAAGGTATTGACAATAAATTCAGAAGAAAAAATGAGAAAATGAGTCTGAATGAAATCAAAATACCAAAAAATATAAATAACCAAAAAGAAGAATTTGAGTTTCTTCTTTGTGAATAATGACTTTTATTTTCATAGTTTGAATTTCAAGTTTTTCAGTAGGGGATGATTTTAAATCCTTATATCTTAATAATAAGGTTGAGAGCCTGTGGTTGGTACTTTCTTAAAACCTATCTTGAAAAGCAATTGTTCTAGGTCAGGAAACTGAATATCTCTCATCATATTAATGTCAGTCATCTATCTTAGGGTTAATTTAAAATATCTAACTCAGGATTAATTAAATTACTTTTATTAAAGCATAATCTGTTTATAGCAGGTTAATTCCAACTATTTTATTTTGGAGATATAAGATTATGTTGCAAGCAGATTTGACGACTTCCCAGACAAAAAAAGATACTTCTTTAAACGCTTTTGATGAAAATTGTTTATCGGAATTAAGTTCGGAACAAGCTTCTAATATTGCTGGAGGATTTACACTTAAAAATAATACAGAAGCACCGAGGATTTTTTATAATTTTGGGGAGAAGTCACCCCTACAACAACAAACTTTAAAACCGGGAGAAAGCGGCACTTATCCAGGAGAGTTTCTTTTGTATAATTCTTCAGCAGGAAGTTCCGGAATTAGCCCCGCAGTATTCAAAGCAGATCCTTCCGGTACATTCAGTTTAAATCAATCAGGAACTAAGATAATTCCTACTGATCTTAACTCTTCTAATGGAAATGGGAATGGTGGAAATGGGGATTGCTAAAAAAGCAATGAAAAGCTAAGAGTCGGTAAATAGATTTTAAATAAAAAGCCTCTATAATTCCATAGAGGTTTTATTTATAGTTATGGAAATTGCCAATTATTTACACCACTTCACAAGCATGAACTAAAGGTAATAAAGGGCCAATTTGTTCCTGTCCATTGACAGCCAAATCACTGTGACACAAATACAATTTATCAGACACCCGCGCCAGCAAATCAGCGACAATTCTTTGTAATCTTTCTTCTTCGGCTAATTCTTCATCTGCTGCTGTCCAAGGTTGTCCTAACCTATCCTGTAAAAATAAGGTAGCACCAAACAATGTAGCTGCACCACCTTTTGCCCACAAAGGTGAACCAATATCTAACCAAAAATGCCAACGGTGATTTTTTCTACTTGCACGATACTGAAATATAGTTGCTAAAGTTACAGCTTTTCTACTGCTACTGATAGCACCTACAGGATAGGGATTTGCGGTAATTGTCCCCCGTCGCAGCAGTTGAATAAATATGGCTATCGCCACGCTATCGCTATCAATAATGGTAATACTGAGAGTTTCTGGTGTATGCAGCGAAAGAAATAGAGGATCGGTTTGTTTTAAGCGGGTGTCTATTTCCCAATAATGTTGGGCTGTTTCTAGTAATTCTCTTAATGCTGCTAATTCTTGATATGAGGGGTTTTTATCATTACACACAAAGTCTTGAATAGCTTGGTATAAGAAAAAAATAGGTGTGAGGAGAAGGCGCTGGTGATATTGCTCCCGTTGTGCTTGAATCCATTGTAATATTTCTTCATAGGACTGAGTAGCAATATAGCCAATTCTATCCCAACGTTCAAAGGTTTTCACGGGTAACAAATTGGGTGTGTCGGGGTGGGGAACGAAACAAGCATCGGCGATTAACCCAGCCCGCACTGGATCTATTTTAGAATGATGGAATTCTTTTTCCTCTCCATTTTGAGTTTGATATTGACTCAAAACCACCAACATTTCCGCCACCGCATCCCTATCTACTAACCGTCCTAAACCGGGGTAAACTAGAGCCATGAGGGTAAGTAATGCTCTGACTACTGAAGAACTGATTAAAGGGCGTTGTTCGTTGAGAGATGCAACTTCGATATTTTGCTTGGTTAATATTTCTACTATGGTATAACGAGCGATCGCATCTAAACCCGGTGCAATAATTGCTACCTCATCCGCCGCTACTTCCCCGGATTTAACCCCATCAATAATCATCTCGGCTGTTTGGCGTAATAGCTGGGCGCGGGAAGTGGTTTGAATCGGCTGGACATAACTTGGTAAACTCAACATCGTCATGGGCTGTGTTACCAATTCTACCATTTGACCAGTGAGAGAATAACCCAAACTATTCTTAGGTGGTGAGGTTAAATTTTCTACTTGACAACGGGCAGATAATCTGGCTAAATACTCAGGATCTGCACCTAAACCCCAGCGTACCTTCCCATGGGAATTGTAGCTAAACGCACCCACAGCCCCAGCATCTAATAAAAATTCAAATAAGTTGCCAGCGATCGCCGGATAATCATCTACATCATCTGCTATGATGCCCTGATAGCGTTGTTTTAGATGTTCCTGATAGCTACTATTAGTTAATAATTTGTGGTGATATAGTTCGGTAATTAAGCCATAACTCAATAATCCCCGTTCTAAACACCAATTTCGCCAATTTAGTAGTAAAGAACCCAAAAACTGTGGTTCTAAATTGATAGAACTATCTTCTAAACCACTGTGCAATATTTTAGGAATGTCTTCACAGGGTACACCGCTATAAGCTGCTAATTGCCATAAATCCAGGATACGTCTGACCAAACGATTTTCATTCATCCCTACACGCCGCAAAACCTCTGAATCTAGCTGACAACTCCAGAGTTTTGTCGCCAATTCTTGTTCCGTTTCTGGGCGTAATCTGACAGGAAATTGAGCTTTAATTGACAACGAATCAATTAGTAACGGCCAAAATAAAATTACTTCATCTTGGAAAAAACCCAAAGCTGTTTTAACGCGAATAGGATATTTTCCTAATGTTAAAGTGGTAACTCTATCAGCTAATTCCCTGCGGTTATCATCATTAGCAGCTAACAATAAAATACTTAGTTCTTTTTGGTGTAAATTCACCTTTGAATCTATAGGTTGAGGTTGGGAATTGTGAATATTTTTATTATAAAATAAATCAGGTACTTGACTATCAATTTGCAACCAAGCACTAAACTGGTTTACCAAGCGAGTAGTTTTACCACTACGACTAGTACCAAAAATCCAAAGGGAATCAGAAAGCATGGTTTTTGCGTTAACTTAAGTTTAAGAATTTAGTAAATAATGCCAAATAATTGTCTCGATGAAAAATACCGTGTTTAGCCAAAAAATATACCCCTTTTTACTAGATGCTTACATATGGTATCTATTGACACCAGAACGTTCTTTAGATACAGCTTATCAAGCGGCTATACAAATTAAGGAAATTGAAGATAAACACTTCAATGGTAACAAAATAGACTCCGAATTTACCATGCACAGCACCAGCGTCATGGATTATTTTCAAGGAGATTTGCAAAAGTTATTAAAAACTGTCCAAATGCGGCTGACGGAATTCAAAGCCAGTCGGTGGTTTGCGAATGAATCCAAACAAAAAGCTGCTATGAAAGTGGGGATAGAATATTCTAGCCCAGCATCAATTTTAGAGAAACTAGAATTCATTGATCAAATTACATCTAAATACACTAATAATGATATAGACGCAAATTATAAAAATGTCAATTCTCAACCTGTTGAATCTTCCACAGATTTAGTTAATTCTCCACAATTTATCCCTAAAACATCAAATAAATCCCCCAAAAATATAACGAAAGGAAAAACTAATACTACAGGTATTTTACCCCGCTCAATTTTAAGCACAATTACGCGGCTACAAGTAGAATTAGATCCAGAATCTGAACAAAATGTAGTTAAAAATTTTCGTAAAGCCCAACAAAGAAGTATTATCTCAATTCGGTTTATACTGCTACTTATTATCGTTCCTCTTCTGACTCATCAATTATCCAAAGCTTTAATTGTTGGTCCATTGGTAGAACATTTCCGAAATGAGAAAACAGTAGAAGTTTTCTTAAATGGAGAAATGGAAGAAGAAGGATTATTAGCATTACAAAGGTTTGAAGAAAGAATCAAATTTGAAGCCTTAATTAGTAATGCACCTGCGCTTGGGGCTGAAGAATTAGAAACAAAAATGAAGGAGAAAGCAGAGGAAGTAAAAAAGGAATTTCGCAAAGAAAGTGATAATGCCATTAAAAATGTATTTGCTGATATTTTCGCGGTAATTACTTTCACTATCTTATTACTTGTTAGCAGATCTGATATCGCTGTATTAAAAGATTTCTTTGATAATGTAGTCTATGGTTTAAGCGATAGTGCTAAAGCATTTATTATCATTTTATTCACCGATGTTTTTGTCGGCTTTCACTCTCCTCACGGTTGGGAAGTTCTCTTAGAAGGAATATCACGGCATTGGGGATTACCAGCCAATCGAGATTTTATTTTCTTATTTATTGCCACATTTCCCGTGATTTTAGATACGATATTTAAATATTGGATTTTCCGCTACTTGAATCGGATTTCACCTTCTGCCGTTGCTACCTACCATAACATGAATGAATAACCAGCATTTTGCTAACATTACTATTAGGTATCCGCTCAATATATCGGGGAAAGAGTTCTGTTGATAACCACTTTCTGTAGAAAAAAGCGTCCAAAATTCCGACCTGAGTTCGTCAGCTTGCTCCTGACAAGGAGAATCTCGATAAGCTAATAATTTCCGGTAATATTTCCAGAAATTATCCAGGAAATCTTTTAAAATCGTTTGGTGACAAGCAATAAACGGACTTAACTTTTTATAATGTCGTCCCTCATGCACCCAACATAAAGCAATATTATCAGTCAGTAACTTGAATTGGGGGGCATCATCACAGACGAGCGTTTGCACCACTGGCCAATTAGTTTGTTGATGATAGAAGGCAATAGCTGCGGCTTCCATGATTCGAGTTCGTTGTTGAGAACCCAGTTTGGGTAGATAGGTATCCAGTAGAGCAAGAAACTGTTCGGAGTTCAACACGGTTTCTTGCGGTAATAGTTGGAGAGCGTCTTTATATTTATTCGGTAGCGGGAAATTTATCAATAACTCATAAGTAAATTGATTGAGAATAAATTCCAGTTCTTTAGCATTCTGCAAGCCTTTGAGTACAGTCAATCGGTCTTTCTTGGGAGTTGTCAAGTAGACTGTATATAAAGGGTTACAGATGACATTAGTGGTATGGTTGACCCCACCAACGCGGGCAGCAGTCTGGTCAAAGTGTTGCCAAGGACTACTCTCTAGTCCTGCTGAATATACTTCTGTTTTTTCTGTTTCAAAATCAGCATGGTTTTTAATCAGTAGATTAGATAAATACCCCGCTGACATGGAAATACCAATATCCTCTAAAAATTCTAACAACTTGCCTTGGGTCATGTTGCCCCCGTAATACAAGCTGATAACTAAGGTTTTTATTCCTGGACCGAATTCTCCTTCGTAACCGCTTGGCAGTTCTGCCAAATAGGTTTTCTTTTCTAAGGGTGAGTAGTATTTCTCTTTCCGAAATAGTACGTTATCGGTTGTCAGGATGATGTCTTGGACTATTACTTCTTCATATCCTTTAAACTCTGCATCTGCTGGTAGTTTGTCTTGGGGGTATTCTAATATTTCTTCTCTGTTTATTTTAATTGCTTGATTTTTACTGCCCTTGGAGTGCTTTTTTGGGGTTTTTCTTTCTTGTTCTGATGAGTGCTTATTCTCAAACCCTTTCTTATTCTTGGCTTTTATGTCTGGCTGACCTTGTTCTCCCTTCAAGCGGTTGAAATCATCTTTTAACCGTTGATTTTCTGACTCTAAGCCTTTGACTTTTAATTCTAATTGCTCTATTAGATTCAGTAATACCTCTACTGTATGACGCATTGATTCGTCTGCAATCCCTTTTGGCTCGATGGTTTGCAGTAAATCTGATATTGATTTGTCACTCTCAATATTTTTTTGCTTCATGTCTCCTATTCTATGACACTGTGTGTACCTCGTTTCATCTATTTTCCTCTCTTACCCCTACTTATTGAGCCGATACAAATATTGTTTGTAAAGTAATTAAGATCATGACGTAATTCTTCATGGTCATTTAAGTCTTCATATCCCATGATTAAGCCATATATCCGTTGTGTTAATAAGCTTTCTATGGGATGTAACGTCTTATTTGGCTTTCTGTAGTCTTGGAAACCCAAAGCTAAACGTGATGTTATTTGCAATTTTCGGTCTATTTCCGCAATTAAACTTAGACCTGCATCCGATGTTACTTTACCACCCTGGAAATTCACTACTACTGGAGGGAGTTTTTCTTGTTTAAAAGTGAACTGTTTTGGTGTACTATCTGTTCTTATTGGGGTCATATTTTATAATTGCTGAAATGCTTTTTACATATACATTTTCGCAGTTTTTGACCCCTTTTTTTCTTTTCTTTGTGAGAAATCCGGGCATGAGAGCGATCGCTCTGATTATCTCATTTATCTGCCGCTATAGATATTTTTGCACAACAAATAAACAGATCCCGGACTTCTTAAAGAAGTCCGGGATCTCAAATCCTACATGGAATTTACATTGTCAGCAAAGCGAATTTTCAGATAATCATCTTCCATTTTTGCTCCTGCTGGTTGCAGTGCTGCCAAAGCTTGAGGTAATACCAAATTACGGCGATGATTGCCAATAGTAATGTTTAATTCATCTCCCGTTTTTTTCAGTTGAATTTGGCTTTTAGGAATATTGGGGAGATAAAGTTCCAAACTGTATTGGTTATTATCTTTTACCACTCTGATTGTGGTTTCTTTATAATAAATCTGAGTTGGATCTTCATCTTTGTACAGAGTTTCTTTCAACCTTTCCAAAGCTGCTAAACCACACAGTTCTTCAGAGTAGAGAGGGACTTCTTTGACTGGGAGAGGGAGAAAATTGTCGTGAATTTCTTGACGGTATTGTTCTTGATTTTCCTTCCACCGTTGGAAAAATGGATCTGTAACTTCTTGAGGAATAATCCGGTTAGCAATAACTAAATCTGTGGCTACATTATACAAACTTAGATAAGCGTGAGCGCGAAGAGATTCCTTAATTACCATTTTTTCGGGATTGGTAACTAGACGGACTGAGGTTTGAGTATTATCAGTTAAAACTTTTTCCAAAGCTTCAATTTGCTCGTAAAACTCATAAGGTGCGTCCATTACCTCTTTATTTGGTAAAGAAAAACCAGCAATGGGTTTAAAAATAGGTTCTACAAATGGTCTTAGGGCTACGGAAATATTTTGGAACGGTTTATAAAAACGACGCATATACCAACCGCCAACTTCAGGCAAACTTAACAGCCGTAATGCTGTACCAGTCGGGGCAGAATCAATAATTAAAACGTCAAATTCCCCTTCATCATAATGACGTTTCATTCTCACCAAGCCGAAAATTTCATCCATGCCTGGTAAAATTGCTAACTCTTCCGCTTGTATCCCGTCTAAACCACTGGCTTGTAAAACTTGGGTAATATAGCGTTTGACAGCCCCCCAATTACCTTCTAATTCTCGCAGTGCATCCAATTCTGCACCCCATAAATTAGGACGAACAAGGCGGGCATCATGGACTAATTCAACGTCAAAGCTATCAGCAAGGGAGTGGGCTGGGTCCGTACTTAAAACCAATGTCCGATAGCCGAGTTCTGCACAACGGAGTCCAGTGGCTGCGGCAACGGAGGTTTTACCCACGCCACCTTTCCCTGTCATTAAAATTACTCGCATCAATGATTCCTTACTGCCTGAATTTTGTTTACATTTATTTACATTATGATTGATTTTTCACAGAAATGAAATGCTGCTTAATGACATCCAAACGGGAACAGTGCCAATAATCAATATGGGAAACGATTAAACCGTCAGCATTTAGACGTAATTCACTCCAACCAGAAACAGAAATGTGAGGTTTCCAAGGTAAAGGAGAATTCCAACTCATAGTCCATTCAGTTTTAATATTTTCTTGCTGAGATTGGATAGTATGTAAATCTAGTTTGAGATTGGAGAAAAAAGTTTGAATGAATTTAATCATCCATTTGTAAAGTTCAATTCCCCGAAACTTGAAAACAGCATCTTGAAAATAAACATCATCGGCATAAATGCTGTAAGTTTGATTTACCGGAAATCTAGCATAATCGCCTTTAAGAGTTTCAACAATATCCATAAATTGATGTTTTGCTGGTGGTAATAAATTTATTGCGGAAGTTAAGCAGTTTTAGGAATTGATCCGGACGTTTATTACTACTTTACAAAATTACCTATGATAGATTGTAGCTTTACTCTTGCACAATCTCTTTCTTCTACAGGTAAACAGGATAAAGCAAATTCAAAATCATCTAGTTTCTCCGTTAAGGCATTGACCAATTCTTTTTGACCTTCTGCAATACTAAGTTCAGATTTTTCTAGATCAATTTCTATAGACCCTAAAATTAAACTATTCTGGTTATATTCTTCTATGTCAAAGTCATTTTCTCCTTCAGGGCTAATCATTTTTGATTTAGTTATGTCGAGAATATCTTCATTCGTAAACTCTAAATCAGCTTGGGCTTCTCTTAATAACTGGACGGCTGCTTTAATTTTTTTGTATGCTACTTGTTCCATGATTTTTTTCTTCTCCAAAAGCAAAGATAATTCTTTTTGAGAATCTAACAATGCTTGTTGTTGCTCTTCAATTTTAGCTACTTGGTTTTTGATTTGAGTTTGGATTTCTGCAAGTGTCATTCCCCGGATTCCTTAGAGTTTGCTTTAATAATTTTTACGATGTTGTTATTTGTAATTGGTAAATATCTCCCCTATTTCCCGATTACCTTCTTTACATTTCCACCCAAAGACGTTCTAATTGTCGTTGCCAAGCCGCTAAAACTTGTAATCTTGTCTCGGGATTTTGGTCAATATCTCCTAATAATCCTTCCGCATAAAAACGGTCTAGATTTTGCATAGTGGCTTCTAGAGATTGTCCCTGTTGTTTAGCTGCTTTAATAATTTCGCGCATACGAGCTTCCACCAAATTATTAAAAACATCATTAACACCGGCTTGATATAATGAAATCAGGCGAGCGATGGCATTAGCAAAATCTGCATTACTTAAAGTGCCACTATTATGCTGAAATACCCCCCATACTACCCCGTCATATACAGCATACCGTGCTTCTTGGGTATCATCAAAATTAGCTTCTAGAAACTGGGTGAGAAATGCTGCGGCCTCTTGTAAAGGCATAATTGGCAGCAATACTCGCAACCAAGAATTATCATCTGAAAGCAGCACCAATAACCGAAAATCAGGAGTTTCTACCTGCCAAGAACCAGGGGCAATAGATTTTACAACTTCAGCACTAAATAACTCTGTTAACGTACCTGCTATTTCTTCCGGTGTCATAAAACTTCGCGGGATGTGGGAAACTCAGTCACAAAGCGTGCTGAGAGGGAAACGGCACGAGCGGTTTTAACCGCAGTCAGTCTTTGCTTAACCATTACCGCCTTGGAGTTGTTCGATTCGGTGTGCTTTTGTATTGCACTTTCAATGGGACAATTACCATTTCAAATTTCACAACCCTGTACGCATAATGTTTTGCTCAATAGAGCCTCCCATTTCTGGGGTGATGTTAGCTTCGACCTGTTATAAGAGCTTGTTAGGCTGAAAGCACTGTTCCAGTGACTTTAGAACTGTTTAACTTACAGCGACAGAGCGGGGAACTAGCTATGCCTGACGGCACGCTGGCGCGAACGCATTCCGAGGTGTCGTGACTCAAATAACGGCTACCCTTCGACTACCCTTCGACATCGCTCAGGGCAAGTCGCTCAGGGTGGTCTGGTCAGTACAGCTTGTTTGATTTCTCTTACAAGCTCAATCCCTTTAGGGTTGAGTTACTGACAATAATATTTGAACTTTACCGTCTAGAGTAACGCTTATTGGATAATTAAAACTTCAAATTTCCAAAAATTTCTTCCTTTGCGCCTTTGCTCCTTAGCGTCTGGGCGCGAAACCCTCTTTAACTTACCTTTGGGGGTTAAAGTCCCCTGCTTCTACAAGCAGCGGGTTTTGCGTCGGGGTAAAATCCCCGTTGCAAAACGTAATTCTAAATTCTAAATTCTAAATTCTGCATTCATTTAACTTTTCATCCCCTTAAACCGTTCTTTTGCCCCTGTAAAAGCCTCTTGCATGACTGCTTGAATTTTTTGAGGATCGGGTTTTTTCCCACCCATTAAATCGCCAAAATACACACAAGCAGCTTCACCTAAAGCCCATGTATAAGCCCCTGCCCACGATGCCGCAATAACGCTGCCAAAACCAGGGATAAATTTAATTAATTCCCGTGCTACCGCTTGGGCGACAAAACCACCGGCAATGGTACTGACAATACCCCCAGCTTGAGATGGTGTGATAGTCTGTCCATATAATTTACCCAACAATCCCACCATGGACACCTGCAAGGCAGTTAAAACGGGCATAGTCGCAAAAGGTAAAGGCACAGCGGACAAAGTTGCCGCCATGATAGAAAATGGCAAAATATAACGTCTGCCAGCGTTTCGATAAATATTACCTAATTTTTCGCCAGCTTGTTGATCTAATAATTGATAAATTGCCTTTGATTCTGCTTCTGGGAGGAGTTGGGATAAATTATCTCGCAGTCCTTCTAAACCGTAAAATACAGGATTATAACCATCTTCTTCTAAAGTGAAATCAATTAAAACCGCACTATTATATAAACCTGAAAAATTTTCTTTAATGGCGATAAATGCCCGCTGCAATTCTAGAAAATCTGGGGGATAATCAGGATGATTGGCAACTTCTGACGGATAAACTTCATGTAAGCAGGTTACTACTAATAAACAGGGAATATCTGGATATTGCTGTCGTAATTTTTCAGCAATTTGCCGCAAAGTATCAGTTGCAAAATCATGAATTTTGACAGTGATAATCAAAACTCTAGCTTTATTTGTTTCCTGTTGTAAATCGCCGATTAATTCCTGAATAATAGCTTCAGTATCTTGACTGACATCTCCTAAACCTACCGTATCTGTAAAAATCAGCAATGGTAAATCATTAGCAGGATATGCGTAACGTTGGGTATTTTGGGTATGAGGACGAAAACCCTGTCCGATAATTTCCGCAGATACCCCAGTTAAACCCCTGACAATCGAACTTTTACCCGCTTGGGGTTTTCCTAATAGCAAAGCTTCCGTAGTTGGTAATTCAGCCCGAATAGTTTCGAGAATTTCCGCAACTTGAGTATCACTCACACTAAACCATTGTCCTACAGTTTGTGTAACTTGTTCTATTGGTAAAAGTTGGGTTAATTTATCGGTAGCTTGATTAAACACCCCAGTTATCTTTTTTTTCCAGGAGTTATTATTATCTTGTTCAGTCATAAATTTCACTCCCTACAATTTGATAGAGAATATTTTTAGGAACTATATATATCATACTATTTTACCGACAAAGAACTGATATCGAACCACAGAGGCACAGAGAACACAGAGGTAGAGAAGGAAGAAATTTTAATATCTTATTTTAGGATTGCTAAATATCTCTTCCCATTTCTAATATCTCTCTTCCGACTGATTCTATGACAGGATTGATTGATAGACGATTACCTTTTTTCACTACTAATAATTCATCATCACTAAACTTTAATTTGAGTGTTGATAGTGAAAGTGGATTACTAAAAACTTCCACAAATTCCACTTTCACAGTTTGCCAACGGGGAGATTCAAGAGTTGATTTGCTATCATAATATTTACTATTTATATCAAATTGTGTCGGGTCAGCAATACCTGTTTTCACAACTCGCATTAAGCCAAAAATCCCCGGAGGTTCAGCATTAGAATGATAGAAAAATGCTAAATCTCCTATGTGCATTTGTCTGAGAAAATTCCGGGCTTGATAATTACGCACACCGTCCCAAATTGTTTCTCGTTGTTGTTCTAAGTCAGTAATACTATAAACTGCTGGTTCTGACTTCATTAACCAATAATTAATTGCATTCATCTAATAATTAATTCAATATGATCTTTTCTCTGTGTTCTCTGTGCCTCTGTGGTTCGATAAAATACTACCACAGAGGCAAAAAGATCACCGACTAACTAGCTGCTAAATGACCCCAAGCAATGTAAGGTAATTTTGCTGCTGTTGCTTTTACCTGTTGGGCATTTGCTACCAACTGTCCGCAAGCGTCCCAAGTTCCCGCAATAAAAGCGCTTCTTGTGCCTTCACTCATGACAACTGAGGCAGTAAAATTACCAATTTTTACTTGCAATTTTTCCAAATCTATGGTAAGGACTTCTTGAGGATTAGCGATAACTAATTCTTGCAACTGTTTAACTACTTCAAATTCAGCAGTTACGCATGGTATCCCCATTGCCACGCAGTTACCAAAAAAGATTTCCGCGAAGCTTTCACCAATCAGGGCTTTAATTCCCCATTTAGCCAGGGCTTGGGGCGCGTGTTCCCGTGATGAACCACAGCCAAAGTTGCGGTTAGCGATGAGGATTTTCGCGCCTTGGTAATGGATTTGGTCAAATGGGTGTTCACCATTTAAGGCTTTTCTATCGTCCACAAATACGCCTGCTCCTAAGTCGTCAAAGGTGATGGCTTTTAAGTAGCGGGCGGGGATAATTCGGTCGGTGTCTATGTCGTTACCAATGAGGGGAACGGCGTTACCGGATATTTGTTTTACTTCACTTACCATAGTTTTGAGTTAATAAAAGGCTCACGCAAAGGCGCAATCACGCTTCGTGATCTCGAAGAGTAGGCGCAAAGGAAGAGGAGGGTTACAATAGTTCGCGCACGTCGGCGATTTCGCCTTTTATGGCTGCTGTGGCTACCATTGCGGGACTCATGAGTAAGGTGCGACCGGAGGATGATCCTTGTCTGCCTTTAAAGTTGCGGTTGGAGGAGGAGGCGCTGATTTGTCTGCCTTGGAGTTTGTCGGGGTTCATGGCTAAACACATGGAACAACCTGGTTCTCTCCATTCAAAGCCAGCTTGAACAAAGATTTTATCTAGTCCTTCGGCTTCGGCTTCTTTTTTGACTCGTTCTGAACCGGGAACTACAAAGGCTTTTACACCTTTGGCAACTTGGCGACCTTGGGCGATTTTGGCGGCTTCTCTGAGGTCGCTTATGCGTCCGTTGGTGCAGCTGCCAATGAAGCAGATATCAATTTTTGTTCCTTGAATGGGTTGACCTGGATATAAATCCATGTAGCGATATGCTTCTTCGGCGATAAAGCGGTCTTCTTCTGGGAGTTCTGCGGCTGTGGGGACTTTTTCATCTACACCAATTCCTTGACCTGGTGTAATTCCCCATGTGACTGTGGGGGGAATGTCTTCGGCATTAAATACTACGACATCATCATATTCGGCATCAGCATGACTACTGAGAGATTCCCACCAAGAAACAGCTTTTTCCCAGTCTGCACCTTTGGGGGCAAAGTCTCTATTTTTTAGATAATCGTAAGTAATTTTGTCGGGGTTGACGTATCCGCATCTTGCCCCACCTTCTATGGCCATGTTACAAACGGTCATCCGTTCTTCCATGTTCATCTGCTCAAAAGTAGTGCCGACAAATTCGTAAGCGTAGCCTACACCACCTTTTACGCCCAGGATTCGGATAATATGCAATATTACGTCTTTGGCGTAAACTCCGGGTTTTAATCTGCCGTTAACGGCGATTTTGCGGACTTTTAATTTTGATAATGATAGGGTTTGGGAGGCGAGAACGTCTCTAACTTGGCTTGTACCGATACCAAAGGCGATCGCTCCAAATGCACCATGACTTGATGTGTGGCTATCTCCACAAGCGATGGTCATTCCCGGTTGCGTCAGTCCCAATTCCGGGGCAATGACGTGAACTATACCTTGATTCCCTGAACCAATATTGTAAAAAGTTATATCATTTTCTTGACAATTCTTTTCTAATGCCTGAATCATTTCTTCGGCCATGCTATCCACAAAGGGACGGGCTTGGTTTTCTGTGGGAACAATATGATCAACTGTGGCTATAGTCTGTTCTGGAAATAATACTTTTAAATCCCTTTCTTTGAGCATCGCAAAGGCTTGGGGACTTGTAACTTCATGAATAAGATGTAGTCCAATAAATAGTTGCGTTAATCCTGATGGCATTGTACCAACGGTGTGTAAGTCCCAAACTTTGTCAAATAGTGTACCCTTGCTCATACGTCAATCTATGTTAAAAGAGTCGGATTTTTGATTGTATCAGAAAAATGTCACATTAGAGAATCTAGTTGATCATGATCTGATAGTGTTTCTTTGGGCAAAGTCTTGTCAAAATTAAACCCCCCACAAAAAGCAGAGGGAATAATCAAACCTTACACCTTAGGTTTAAAAGTCGAAGCAACGTGCAACTCTTTCAATTGTTTTGCGTCTACACTTGCAGGAGCATCTGTTAACAAACAACGAGCTTGTTGAGTCTTGGGAAAAGCAATCACATCACGAATTGATTCTTCTCCAGATAACAACATTACCAAACGGTCTACACCGTAAGCAATACCACCATGGGGAGGAGTTCCATATTCAAAAGCTTCTAACAAAAAGCCGAATTTACTTTGTGCTTCTTCCGTTGATAAACCAATAGCTGAAAACACCTGTTCTTGAACTTCTCGCTGATAAATTCGCAAACTTCCCCCACCAACTTCAAACCCATTTAAAACCAAATCATAAGCTTGAGCGCGGGCGGTTTTTAAATCATTGATATCATCAGGATGAGGCGCTGTAAATGGGTGATGTAATGCTTCTAAACGTTTTTCATCAGCATTCCATTCAAACATGGGGAATTCTGTCACCCACAGGAAGTTAATTTTGTCTTTCTCAATTAACTTAAATTCCTTAGCCACAAATTGACGGATTCTGTCTAAAGTCTTATTAACGGTGTTTGTATCAGCAGCCGCAAATAATAACAAATGTCCAGCTTTTGCACCTGTTCTTGTTAAAATTTCCTGCTTTTGTTCCGGTGTCAAATTATCTTTAATTGCGCCAATGGTGTCAATTTCGCCATTTTCCCGCACGCGGATATATGCTAAACCTTTCGCACCTGCTTCTGCGGCTTCTCGGAAAATATCTCCACCTGGTTTAATGCGAACATTAGAAATTGCATCGTTACCGTTAGGAATGGGGAGAATTTTAACAATCCCACCGTTAGCAACAGCTTCTCGAAAAACTTTAAAACCGGAATCTTTTAAAACGTCAGAAACATCAACTAATTCTAAACCGTAACGGGTATCTGGTTTATCGCTTCCGTAACGGTTCATAGCTTCCGCGTAAGGAAGACGAGGAAAAGGACGAGGTAAATCAATTCCTTTAACGGTTTTGAAAATATGACAAACTAACTTTTCGTTAAGTTCGATAATTTCATCTTCAGACATGAAACTCATTTCCATGTCTAATTGAGTAAACTCCGGTTGTCTATCAGCCCGTAGATCTTCATCTCGAAAACATCGCGCAATTTGATAGTATCTATCCATGCCTGATACCATCAATAATTGTTTGAAAAGTTGGGGAGATTGCGGTAAAGCAAACCATTCACCCTCATTCACGCGACTGGGAAGAATATAATCTCGCGCCCCTTCGGGGGTAGAACGGGTGAGAATAGGGGTTTCCACCTCGATAAAACCTTCTAAGTCTTCCAGGTAGCGCCGCATGGCTTTGATGACCTGATGACGCAATTGCATATTTTGCGCCATGCGTTCCCGTCGTAAGTCCAAATAACGATATTTTAACCGCAAGTCTTCCCTGACTGTTTCCGTGTCTGCGGTGGAAACTTGGAAAGGTAATTGTTTACGGACGGCGTTGAGTAGTTCTATTTTATCCGCATAGATTTCCACTTCGCCAGTGGGAAGTCGAGGATTTAGAGATTCTGGAGGACGTTGGGTAACTCTACCGGTGATAGCTACAACATATTCATTTCTGAGTGCGTTAGCCTGTTCATAGGAGTCTGGGGTGCGCTGGGGGTCGCTGACGATTTGGACAATACCAGAGCGATCGCGCAAGTCTAAGAATATCACACCACCGTGATCGCGGCGACGGTCTACCCATCCGTAAAAGGTAACAGTTTCACCAATATGTTCTTTTCGGAGTTCGCCGCAATAGTGAGTTCGCATAGTTGTTAGTTCTTTGGTTCCGGGCTAGGTTGGTTAAATGTCAAGGCTTCCCCATTATCTAGCATTAACATTCATTGTAGTCATTTTCGGTGAAGAAAAATCAGCAAAAATCCTCAACTGGTTATTTTCAGTCTTTATCTCTGGCATAGGTAGTAATAAGCAATTTTCACAAAATTTAACATAATTTGACTAAAACCTGGAATAATACTCGCAAATAAGTGTACAATTTAACAGATAATCTCTTGCGGATGTGATTATGCCACCAGACTACAGCGGTCAAAATCTTCAGGGACGCTCTTTTAAAGGTCAAGACCTGACAGGTGCGAACTTTAGTAAAGCTGATATTAGAGGGGCAAATTTCACCAACGCTATCCTTAAAGATGCTGATTTTACAGGCGCTAAGGCTGGACTACAGAAGCGTTGGGTAATTGGGTTACTAATAATTACGTTGTTACTGTCAGCGCTATCAGGGTTCTTTTCCACGGTTTCTGCTGTATTGTTATCCTCTGCTTTAAGTAAAAATATAATCGCTGGTATAGTCGCACTCATTACATTAGCTATTTTTTGTATCATTACTGCTCGTAAAGGTTTATTGGCAGGTTTAGGAATGGTCGCCGTCGCCTTTGGTGTCGTAGCAGTTTCGGCTGTTACCTCGGCTTCACCCATACAAGGAATTTCAATGGGATTACTTGTTTTGGCTTTTACTGGTGTAGTCACCTGTTCTGTAACCTTCACGTTTGTCTTCTCCTTCGCTTTCACCTTTATTTTTGCCATTTTCTTTACCATTTTCTTTGCCTTGATCTTTGCTGTTATATTGAAACACTGTTTTGTATTTCCCGTCGCTGTAGTTTTTGTAATTTTTAGTGCTTATATCGGCTGGCGTAGTTTAAAGGGAGACGAAAGAGATCCTTGGATTCGCTCTTATGCTATTGCTTTTGCTGCAACAGGAGGCACAAGTTTTTATGGTGCTGATTTAACTGACGCTGATTTTACTGGTGCAATCCTGAAAAACACGGATTTCAGAAAAGCAAATCTAACGCGCACTCGTTTTT